>JAISVD010000231.1 GCA_031271875.1 Spirochaetaceae bacterium
ATTACCGCCATCCGCTGGGTAAAGTCATCGAGCCTTTCCGCGTCGGTGTCAAAGTTGCCGCGCATCTCATCGAGCCGTTTTACCGCCGCCAGGGCCTGGGTCTGCTGCACCGACAGGTCTACCGAGGCGTCCTGGAGAGACTGAGAACGGTTATGGACGTGTTCATCGAAATCGGATTTGGCTTTTTCGGTGAATTTCTTGACCTTTTCAAGGGAACGGTTGTTACGGTCAAGATAACGGAACAAAATAACAAGAAGCAGCGTTATGCCAAGAGTCAGAATATCGCCAACATCAAAAAAAGACATCAGGTCCCCCACCTTTTCCCAAAAATCAATTTTATTATTTGCAAAAAAACAGAAAAATTCCTTCGGAAGCCGGTTTCAAAAGCGGCTGCATTTGAAAACAACTTCCCTCTATTATGCTATTTTAACACAATTTCCTGTAACTGACGATAGGTTCCGAAGGAAATATCCGCCTGTTTTGAAGTGAAACCGAAAAGACGCTGCCAGAAGGGCATGATATAGGCGGTTTTCATCCCCGCGCCCTGTGCGCCTCTGATATCGGAATTGATACTGTTTCCGACATAGAGGATACGCTCCGGCGGTATCCCCAGTTTCCGGGCCATTATGCCAAAGGGATACACCGAAGGTTTGAGCGCTCCGCACTCTTCGGTGCCCAGAACCACATCGCAGAGCTCCCGCACCCCCCAGATATCTCCCTTCTGTTCCGGCGGGAAATCGGAAAGTATGGCCAGCTTGAGCCCGGCGTCGCGGAACCGGAGGAATGTCTCCCTGACATCCGGGTATGCTTTTACTTTTCTGAAGTATACCGTGAGTTTTTCATATACCTTGCGGGTGATCATCTCCCGGGCTTTTTCGTGGGAGATGTTCATCCGATCTGCGAGAAGAATTGTCTGGTAGGTATGAAAATCCGACAGCGGCGCTGTCCGGTGCAGTATCCTGCGCACGGCGCTGTAATGAAGATAGAATCTGAGATTTGCCAGAAAGTAGGGAAAAATACGTATATACAGCCGCCAGTTTGCATACAGGGTTCCGTCAATATCGAAAGCGACAGCGGAAATCGATTCTCTCATTCCTTCTTTATACTATATTCAAAGGTTGCCTGTCCATCATTTTTTCCGGGATCGAAGCGCCATTGTGTTATCTGGTCTGCTATCTCGGCCCTGATCTGGGGGGGCAGGGCGCTTTCCGGCGTGAAGGTAATACCGCTGCGCTGGATATTTCCTGCGGGGAGCACACTGATGGTGATGGAGACCTTTATGGAGGAACCGATGAGCTGTTCGCTTTCTGCCGAGAGGGTGATTACCGGGTCTTTGGGCTGCCGGAGCCGCCGCTTCTGTCCGTCCGCGCCGACAGCGGCAAGGGACGTTTCAGCTCCGTGACCGGCCGCGGAGTCCCCTGTTGCGGAGGAACCGGCGTTGAGGAAGGTTTCGTAGGAGACCCCGCCGGAGGAGTCCCGGTTTGTGTAGGTTCTGGTAATTGTGTCCAGAGACGCGGAGACGGAACTCACGGCTTCAGAGGTATCGCTCCGCTGTCCCGAACCGGTTACCGCAGCGCCGGTATCCTGCCGGGGCGCGGTAGTTCCTGCGGTCCCGGAAAAGACGCTCTCATGAGGGGCCGCAGCGGTATTGCCGGAGGAGGCCCCGCCAACAGGAGCCCGGATCTCGCTGCTGAATTCGGTAAACTCCCCGTCGTCGGGCCACTCAGGGCGGGGTTGGACGGCAACCGTCCGGGCGGTTTCTGTCCGGGCGTTTGCCGGGGAAAACGTGCCGCCCGAAAAATCCGGCGCCAGCTGCGGGGACGGGGACAGAGCTTGCTGTTGCGGGGCCGAGGCCGCAGGCGGCGGCTGTGCGGGTTGTGGGGACAGAGCTTGGGACTGGGAGGACGGCGGCGGGGCAGGCTGCCGGGGAACGGTTTGCCGCGGTTCCGAAGTCTGCGGCGGCGGGGACAGAACTGCGGACGGAGCCGCAGCAGGCGGTTCGGAACGGGACACATCAAACCGGATGACAACATCGTTATACGCCCGCTCAGGGGGACGGGAGATACGGAGCGGCACAAGCAGGACAAGTACCGTCAACAGTCCCCACAAACCCGCCGAGAGGGATATACTGTATACGATCCGTCTTCGTTCAGTCATGGCTCCTCAATGTACCGCAGTTGTTCTGAGGTTGACAGCGGCAAAACCGGTACGCCGCAGCGCATCGAGTATGCGGACAATTGTACCATTTGTGATCAGCTCATCCGCCTCAAGGGTCACCGGAACAGCCTCCCGTTCATCCGAGGGAAACGCGGCGAGGGCGGATTCAAGTTCATCCAGCGAAACCGGTTCCTGATTCACCCACAGGGTCCCGTTCTGTTCGGCGGTTATGATTATCCCTGAAGTAACCGTGGATTCGGAGGTATCCGATTCCGGCAGGTTCAGAGTTATCCCCGGCAGGAGCGCGAAGGTGGTGGATACAAGAAAAAAGAGGATAAGCTGAAAAACAACATCTATCATCGGGATCAGGTCAACCCGGGAATCAGTATTGAGCCGCCGTTTGAATTTCATGTTATCCGCTCCCGTCCTGAAAGCAGAATGATAACATCACCCGCCGACGCTTCGATTCGGGTAATGATCTTACTGACGCGGCTGACAAAATAACTGTAGAAGATGATCGAAGGTATTGATACGACAAGTCCCGCCGCAGTTGTTACCAGGGCTTCGGAGATAGCGCCGGCAAGTATCGCCGGGTTCCCCATGGTTCCGGCGCTGCCGAGAACGCCGAATGCCTGAATGTTTCCGGTTACCGTACCGAGGAGCCCCAGCAGGGTGGCGATATTGGCGATTGTTCCCAGAGGCGTGAGAAACCGTTCAAGCCTAGGCACTTCGAGGTTCGCCTCGTTGAGCACCGCTTCCTTTATCTCCTTGTCCGAATAATGCCTGTAGTTAACCGCTTTTTTCAGAAGCCGGGACAGGGGAGTATTCGAGCGGTCGCACTCTTCAATAACCGTGGTAAACTCTTTTCGTTTCAGCAGGGGATAGATCCGCTCCAGCAGCGCCTTCTCCCCTTTTGAAGTGGTATAGTAAAAAATCAGCCTTTCAATAATGATAAAGGTAGAGATCACTCCGCAGAGAATGATCGGCACCATGATAATTCCGCCGCTTTTTATAACCTCAAACATATATACTCCTTTTTATAATGCCTTTACCCTGTATGTTTCGTTCGAATGGAAACACTGATTTATGTATGCTTCTCTATTTTAAAACAGAAGCTGGAGTTTCACAATCGCTTCAGGTCCCCGTTTGATATAGGGGACGGCCCGGATACGTCCATCGGAATCAAAGAGGGTTCCGATATCAAGCAGTTCCGCACGGATTCTGAGCCCTTTATGGATCGCGATAAAGCCGCTCAGCGCGATTTCAGGGATGTATCCGCTCTCAAGCCCTGCGGCGGCCTCAATGCCGACGCCCCAATTTCCCGATTCCGGGGAGACCGCGACCCTTCCGATAATCTGCCGGGGGGCGGACATACGGTTATGGTCGATCCAGTGGGCCCGCCACCCCGCCGCCGCTGTAACGAGCTTGTATGAATATTCCGCGAGGAGCAGGGTATTCAGCATAGTTCTCTCCCAGATGACCCGGTCAAAAAGGCCCGAAACACTGGCTGCCTGCGTACCGTATGCTTCATAGCTGCTCACGAACTCTCCATAGCCAGAGGCGGTTTTGAGAAAATCAGCGTGTCCCGACAGGGTAAGCCCCGGAATACCGGCCCAGGACACTGAAAGCGACCCGAACCAGTCGCTCTCCTCAGGGGCGGCGGTATCCCCGGCGGCGTCCATCCTGATAAAGGGTTCCCGCCGGAGCAGGTCCTGAACCGAAGCGGGCCGGGCGTTCATGCCGCCGGAAAGGGCTATCACTGTTTTTGCCGGCAGATCGGCGGCGGCTGAAACAGCAAAGGGGATGAGCAGGGTTCCGTCACTCCTGACAACAACACCCGCCGAGGCGGTAAGGGTAAAGCCAGAAACAGTACAGGCGCCTTCAAGGGAAAACTCCCCCCGGTGGCCGTAATCCGTTTCAGGGTCTCTGAGCGCGTCCAGGCGGTATGCCGCGTCAAACCGCGCGGAAAAGACCTCCCCTGCCCAGCCTGCGGCGGCTGACGGTTCCAGAATGAACAGGTTCATACCCGTATAGACATCCGGCGTCCGGGACCCGACATATCCCATGTACTGGTTCAGGAACCTTCCGTCCATACCTCCGGAGAGGGTAAAACCTGCGGGAAGCTCCCAGAACACACCTGCATCAACCCCGATCCGCTGTGCGGTACTGTTATAATAATAATCGCTCCTCCCCTGCATTCCGACGGTAACGGTATCATAACCGCCTGCAAGATTCAGGGTTACCGAATCGGAAAGGGCGAATTCCGCCTCACCGGAGAACAGCGTATCCGTGTCGAAGTATCCCCGGGACGCCATCCTGTTCTGGTATCCCAGCGCCGATTCATGGGAGAAATTGAGCCGCCAGGAGCGATCCCCCAGGGGCTGAAAAAGGGAGAAAGCGCCGATAAACACCCCCGGATATCCACCGCCCGCAGTTCCTTCTATAAATACGGCGTTCTTCCCCTTGAGGGCCGCGGTTTTCTCCTCCTCCGAGGTATATACTTCCGGGGGAATACGAACTTCCGCCAGGGAGGGAAGCGTGTTCACCTCAGGAACGGGATCATCGGCCTGCACGACAGGAACCGCAGCAGGATCGACCGCAGCTGTTTCGCCTTCGATATGGGTTGTAATATCGGGCAGAACAATATCTGAGGGCCGCTCTCCGTCAGAAAGCCGCTCTCCCGGAGGCTGACCGCCGCTCTGCGCTCCCAGTGTGACGCACAGTACAGATATGAGCAGAATCGTATTCAGATACCTGCATGGTTTCATATAGTTTACTCCCGCTATGAAGCATTTACACCGGACGGCCCGCTCCTACCGAAGCAGCAGCGCCGCCTGGGCGGTCCATACCGAATCGGGCCAGTTGAGCCGCATCGTTTCCAGAACGCTCCGGGCATTGGAATACGCGCCGAGACTGTTATACGCGTCAACGGCGCCGTAAAGCGACCGGGCCGCCTTCTCTCCGTCAAACCCGGCATAATACCCGGCGGCATCCAGCAATACCGCTGCGGCGTCCCGGTAGGCCCCTGTTTCACGGTATATTGTACCGAGGAGCAGAGCCGCCGGAGCGGCTGCCGCAGTGTCTTCAGGATAACGCAGCACATCCTGAAGCAGGGGCACGGCAGCGTCCCGCTTCTCAGGAGAAGCGGCATAGAGCTCCGCCAGGGCAACGGCGGCACGGCGCCCCTCGGGTGCAGCGGTCTTCCCTGCCCGGTTGAATTCCGCCAGCTGAACCGCGATGCGCTCTCCGTAGCCGGAAACGAGCAGCTTCAATTCTTCGGCCTCTCCGGCAACCCCGGCCTGCTCCCCGTAACCGTCAAGCAGCGCCTCCGCCGCAGAGAGGGCGGCGGCATACTCACCCTTCTCGCGGTAGGCATCCTTGAGCCCCTCCAGAGCCGCAAAACGGTAGGCGCTCTGAGGGAACGACCGCGCCAGCGTCTCCCATTGCAGGATGGCGCTGTCGGTATTCCCCGCGTTCACGAGGCTCTCTCCGCCGAAATAGAGGGAAGCGTCGGCAAACCGTCCGGCCGGATATATCCGCCGGTAGGCCATAAACCGGTCGGCCGCAAGGGGCCAGTTTTTTTGCCCGTAGTAGAGTTCGCCCCGGCGATACTGCGCCTCCTCTGCGGCGGCAGATCCGGGGAAGCGCTCCGCGATACCGGCCCACTGTTTTTCGGCATTTGCGGTATCGCCCTGCCGGGCGTACAGGTCCCCCAGCAGCAGGGCGGCGCGCTGGATATTCTGACCGGCTTCGTCCCCGGAACCAGCTCTGTCCCCTGAGGCGGCCAGCGGCTCCAGAAGCTGGATACCTTCGGCGTACATCTGCCTGTCCGAGTAAATACCTGCGGCGAATATCACCGCCTGTTCCCGCTGTTCCACGGTATGTGCAAACCGGATCGCGAGGTCGGCGTTTGCCGAAGCCCTGGCAAGCCAGGACGCAGCGCCCCCGGACTGAAGAGCGCTGACAGCTCCCATCACCGCCGCGTCATAGGCGAACCGGTGGGAGGGCCATCCGTTCAGAAACAGCGCAAAAGTATCAAATGCCTTCCGATACTCCCCGCCCCGGTACTGGCTGTAGGCAAGATAGTAGAGGGCAAAGGGGGTCCACTCAGGGTCAACCCCGCCCTTTGGCTTCGCTTCCGAAGGATACAGATATTCGGTGAGAAAGGTGTTTTTATACGCCGAAAGCCGGGATTCGGCATCTGCCCAGTGTCCCAGAGAAACAGCGGCGAGCCCTCCTGAATACAGCGCGGCGCCATAAAGCGCATCCTCTGTACTGCCCTCGCTCTCGAGCTCCTCCCGGAGATGCTCCGCGAGGGTATATGCCCGGCCGTACATACCCGCATCGATACAGGCCGCCGCGAGCCTGAACAGAGTCTTCCGCTCCTCCTGATCGCTGAACCCCGAACCGGCCAATTCGTCCAGAACGGCAACGGCCTGCCGGGACTGCCCGCTCCGCAGCAGCGCTTCGGCATAGACCACCGCCGTGCGTCTCTCCCCCTGTGTATGCAGTGCCCCTTGAGCATACAGGGGCTCAAGAAACAGCGCCGACTCCTCAAACCGCCCCAGCCGGTTAAGGGCGAGGGATCGCCAGTAGGCCGCAGACAGCAGGATGTCCCCATCGCTCCCCGGAAAAACGCCCTCCGGCGGCCGATTCTCGGGTCGGTTGTATTCAGTATAAAATGCGGTACTGTCCGCGAGGGAGGTTTCCCAGTTCCCATGGAGGGCGTTATATTTGGCGAGAAGAACCAGATACCAGGGCCGGTACTCCCCTGAGTTCTGAAGCTCCGCAGAAAGGTAACCGGCGGCGGTTCCCGGACTGACCGGGTTCTCCTTACCGGAAGGAGGCGCAAACTCATCCAGCGCGGCAAGTTCTGCACGGTAGAGGGGCAGCAGCGCTGCCAGGTCCGGCGGCAGGGACGGGGCGGAAAGACGGGCAAAGTATTCTCCGGAGCGGGCATACTCGCCGCGATCAAAGGAAGTGATCCCCATGCGCATCCAGAATTCCGCGAGGATAGTATCCTCCCCTGCGAGGGACTCTTCGGCATCGGAGAGGATTCCCCCAAGGAGAGCTCTGTCCCCGATCTTCTCCGCTGTATTGTACGCCTTCTGGAGGGCGGAAACCGCGATCGCCCGATCCTCCGAAGAGACCAGAGGCCGATAGAGGGACAGAGCTTCCCTGTCCCTGCCAAGCGCCGCCAGCGCATCCCCGGTGAGCATCCGTATCCGTGCGGCAGCCGGAACAGGCAGAAGCGCCGTATCGAGTTTTCCGAAGAAGGAGACCGTCTGTTCATAAAGCCCCTCTTCCGCATACGCGGAAAAGAGCATCTCCAGCACGGGGATAAAATCACCCCGTATATCATCCCGCACCAGAAGCCTCTCCAGAAGCGGAACCGCTTCTCCGTACTCTCCGGTCATCATCAGCGTCCGGGCGAGATAGAGCTGCGCCCGCTGCCTCTGCTGTGTCCCGCGCCGGGTCTTTTCATCGGCGGCAGTGCTCCGGGACACTTCGCGGAACACTGCGGCGGCCTCCCCGTAAAGCCCCTGCTCGTACAGCACTACACCCCGCCAGTAGGGGATACTCTCCCTGAACCGGGTATGCCGGCCCTCACCGAGCCGGGCCAGCAGAACCCGGGCCTCACCGTAGCTGCCAAGGTAATAGTAACTCTGGGCCATTCTGAACAGCGCGTCTTCCCTCAGCGAAACCGGAGCCCCGGATTCCGCCACCTGGGCGTACTTCTCTACCGCTCCGGGCCAGAATTCCCTTGAAAAGAGGAACTCCCCTTCACTGAAAAGCGCCGATTCCTGCATATATGACTGGGCATAAAGGCTACCGCCGCCGGAAACCGGCAAGACCCTTGCGAAAAAGAGAGAGAGGGAAATGATGAAAAAGAGTATACTTTTTTTCTTCATATACAAAATATCCTGTTTTCAGTGAGAAAACAAACCGGGGCAGGAAGAAGTTACGGAAACTGTTTGGTACACGGTGGGCCAAAAGGTTGGTTACTTTTCGGACAGCCGCCGTTTTACGGGGGCGAAAACCATACCGGCGATTTGATCCTCACCAGGTGTATATAATCCCCGGTATACCGGCTCATGAATTCATCCAGCGGAGTCTCGGCGCCGCTTTCAAAAACAGTCACCTGAAAGGCCCCTTTTTCATCAAAATAGGGAAAAAACGCCGCATCGTGAATAAACTGGGGCAGTATCCTTCCGCCTTCATCCGAATAGGCCTCC
>JAISVD010000272.1 GCA_031271875.1 Spirochaetaceae bacterium
GTTTGGGGCTGACCTGGTACGATCTGTTCCGGATCGTCTATTTCTACGCTGTTCCCGTGATATGTTTTACAGCGTTTGTCCTGCGAGCCCTGATTCTTTCAAGCAAGATATACCGGCAGCAGATGTTTTTCAGCGCCCTTTCGGTTCTTTTGTGCTGGCTGATGGTATTTATCCTCTGGAGGAGCAGCTTTACCCAGCCTATGTATATCAGCCTGTTTACATTTATTCTTACCCTGTATATAATGCTGCTCTATAAAATCAATCTTATTTCCATGGTATATGATCGCCAGGCGCTCATATCGGCGGTACTCAGTTTCCTCTCCCGGTACATGTCGGGAGCGGTCATTGTGGGGCTTATCTGTATCCTGTTGCCGAAGAAGACCCCTGCGGAAAATATTGTTTTTCTTATCGGGGGATTCATAATTATTTTTTTCGTGCTCTGGGGGTTGTACCGATTTGAAACTATACTGAAAAAATGGATACATTTTGGGAACAATTACGGCGACGATCTGATGAAGGAGTTGAATGCTCTGGATTTCAATGACGAGGACAGTTCCCTTGTCGAGCGTTCTGTGGATGTCATCCGGAGGAATACCAAGGCCACCACGGTGGATATCCTGATCGAAAAGAATATGGGTACGCTTTCGGTCGGATACAGCACAACCGGAAGGGAACTTGAGATAAGCACCGCCAACGAGGCGCTGGAATCGCTGTCCAATATGAATTATACGGTTATACTCAAAACCCAGGCGGTTATCAAGTATGATTTTGCCGGGATAAAGGGCTGTCTGCTTGAACTGTTTACTACCTGTTCTGCGGACGCTGTAATTATTCTGCGGGAGGGCCGCCATATCTTCGGGCTTATCATGCTGGGCCAGAAAGAGCAGGGTAACGAATACTCCGATTACGATTATAACGCCCTGTCCGGGCTGTATTCGAATTTCTTCACCATCGGTTACTACATGAAGAATATTTCGAATGAATCGATCATCGGTGTGGTTGATCGGGAGATAGAATTTTCCGGACAGATCATCCATTCGATCCAGGACAATATCGACCGTGTTTCCAATGAGAAGACCGATATCGGATTCCTGTCCCTTTCGGCCCGCAACCTCGGAGGAGACTTTGTTGATTTCATCCGGCTCACAAAGGATCGGCACATGTTTATTATGGGCGATGTAAGCGGCAAGGGGCTGGGGGCGAGCATGTCCATGGTTATTCTCAAGTCCGTAATCAGGACCCTGCTGGCTGAAACAGGCGATTTCAAGGAGCTGGTAGTCAAGATCAACAGCTTTATCAAATTTCATCTGCCCAAGGGTACTTTTTTTGCGGGAATTTTCTGTCTCCTGGATTTCGCGGATAATATGATGTATTATATTAATTGCGGCGTTCCTGCGATGTTCCTTTTTACCGAGACGTACAACAACGCGATAGAGATACAGGGCGATGGAAAAGTACTGGGCTTTGTCAAAAATATCGAAAACCTTATCAAGGTGAAAAAAATCAAACTTAATCCAGGGGATATGCTGCTTGCCACCACCGATGGACTGATAGACTCCCAATCGCTCCGGGGAGATCGGTTTGGGAAGGATAGGATACAGAAGTTTATTCTTGATAACCGGATGTATCCTGCGGAGAAGATGGCGCATTTTCTGTATGACAATCTTATCGAGTTTACTTCAAAGCAGCTTGAAGATGATGTCACCATTACCGTAATAAAATATTTGAGCCGATAGGAGCAAAGATATATGGAACAGATTTCAATTTCCGTAAAACTAGGTCCGAATTACGCCTTGCTTGAAGTGATCGGAACGATAAATTCATATACATATTCCGATTTTCAGGATAAGGTATATTCTCTCATAAAGGAAACAAACCTTGTCATTGAAATGTCCCAGGTAACAAATCTTGCTTCCGCAGGGCTTGGGGTGCTCATGGCGGCATATGAGGACGGGGAGGAGACCGGTCATAAGTTGTATATCATGCGTCCGTCCCAGATTGTGCGGATGGCTATTGAGTCTACCGGATTCGCGGAGATGTTTCCTGTTATTCACTCCCTTACAGAAGTTCTCTGAAACATAATACTATGAATAAGGCCCGTGAAATTACGTTGGCTCCTGAATTCATATCCATCTTTGCTCTGGAAGCTTTTATCCTGGCAGATACTATTTTGGGCGGAGACAGAAAAAACTGTATCCTCATTATGGCAACCGAGTTGTTTGATAATATTATCAGACACGCTCAGGGTTTGAAGGGGGATATTTCCTTCCGCATGGAAAACGGGGATGATATGGGCTGCCGGTTTTTTATAAGCTATAAATCGAGTAATTTCGGGGAGCTTGTGACATGCTGCAGTAGTTCCGGCCTCTATTACGACGAGAAGCTGAGGCTTTACCGGGGGCTGGGACTGGTCATGTGCAGAAATCTTGCTCTGGAGATCGGGTTTGAACCGGGCCCGGAGACGGACAGAATTATTGTCTCTCTCTGACAAATAGTGTATTCTCATAAATTATGGAAAAGGTATATTCAAGATTTTTTTTTGTTATCCTGTTTGCGGTTATGCTCTGTACAGGTTGTCAGGCGCGGAACAATTCCGTTGTTGATACGGCACCCCAAAGCGTCCCCGCCGTATCAGCGGTCGATAAACGTCTCCTGCGGACAGCGGGAGAGGTACGGTTTCCCGGAAAAGAGCGGTTCCTTACCCCCGAAAACGCTCCGCTGTTTTTGAGTGATCTGGCGGCGGTCCTTGCGGCGGATACGGAAAATCTGCTGATATTGGTTGATAAAAAGCATTATCTTTCCGTGTCTTATGAACCTGATGATCTTGCGCTCCTCGGTCAGGGCTCCTCATATCTTACGAACAAGAGCGGTATGCTGCTGCGCCGTCCTGCGGAACAGGCTCTGGAACGGCTGGCGGCGGATTCCCGCGCCGACGGAGTGGCCCAGGTGGCAAGTTCGGCATACAGGTCCTATGAGTACCAGGTCGGATTGTATGAACGCAATGTCCGGCAGCTTGGAAAGGAGGCCGCCGACAGGGAGTCTGCGGCGCCGGGTACAAGCCAGCACCAGCTGGGGACGGTGGTCGATTTCGGGTCCATAACCGATGAGTTTGCCGGGACCAGAGCCGGGCTCTGGCTTGCGGAGAACGCCTGGAAATACGGGTTTTCTCTCTCCTTTCCCGATGGTTATGAGGAGGTCACCGGCTACCGGTGGGAGTGCTGGCATTTCCGCTATATCGGGGAGAAGGCGGCGCTGTTTCAGCGTAAGTGGTTTGACGATATCCAGCAGTATATGATCGAGTTTATCGATGCCTGGAGAAGAAACGGAGCCGTCTGATTCCTTTTTGTAAATGCAGAGGCCCTGCACAATCTTGTATGTTTTATTGATGAAATATACTGTTTTTGATATATTCGAGCATCAGAGGATGAACGTTTTGTGGTATAATAATAGAGATATGTGCAATGGAACTTATAGGTTATCATGGAACAAGTAAAGATAATGCAACGGAATAATATGTCGCTTTCAGATACAATTATGTGTCAATAACGTGGAATGTATAGTTGCTATAGATATCTGTGACGAGGGTGATTTATTATGGATAGAGACGATCTGATACTTAAAGAGTTATGTGAACAGATTGAGGAAATGAATTATGTCTGAGGGCAGCGTAAAAGCACAATTTCAGTTAGAATCATTCAAGATTGATAATATTCGCTTTACGTTTGTTCCGGATGCGTCTGTACTTTCATTCAACCAATTATTAGCAAGCGGGATGTAAAATTTCAGCT
>JAISVD010000290.1 GCA_031271875.1 Spirochaetaceae bacterium
GGAAAACCTTTTCCAGTACTGTTCGACCGACTGGGGGGAGCATACACATATCTTCGAGTCGGCGCCGAAATTCCCGCAGGCGCAGGGGTTTGCCGCAAGAAGCAGCTGGAATCTGGCAGGAAAACAGGTTGTCCTGCCGGCGCGACTGATCACGGCCTGTCCTGTTTCGAGAGGGATGCGCAGGGATTGAAGGACGGAATGGCGGAATTCAGCCGCCTCATCCAGAAAGAGGACGCCGTGATGAGCAAGGGATATCTCGCCGGGGCGGCACTGCGGACCGCCTCCGATCATACCTTCCAGACTCGCGTTCTGGTGGGGCTGCCGGAACGGGGGACTCCTGATCACCCCGGAGGCATGATCCCCGGCTGTCAGGCTGTGTATGCGCGTTACCGTATGGGCCTCCTGCTCTTTCAGGAGGGGCAGAAGGGTCCAAAAACGTTCAAGGGCAAGGGTTTTTCCGCATCCGGGAGGACCAAAGGCAAACAGATGATGTCCTCCCGCCGCCGCTATCTGGAGCGCCCTGACAAGCCGCGGTTGTCCCCTGAGATCGGTGTAGTCGTTTTCTCTGCACAGGTCTTCAAATTCAGGTTCCTCTTCCATATTTCTCCTTCTTCCGGTGATGCTCCTCTCCTGTTCGGACAGCTCCTCCCCCGCGGCGGTACGTAAAAGACAGGAGAACGCCTCCTGAAGGGTTTCAACGCCGATGATCCTGATAGGCTCCCTATCGTCCCTGTCCGGCAGTTCCACCGTTTCGGCTATATCCCGGGGGATGATGAATGTCCGTATTCCCTGTTCGATCCCTGTAGAAATGGCGGCGGAGATACCCCGAACTCCTCTGACAGATCCTGAAAGTTCAAGCTCCCCCATAATCAGTACGCGGAAACCATCCCCATCCGGTATGTTCCGGGGTACGCCGTTTGCGGCGCTCCGGGAGGTCCCCGGAGCGGCAAGAATTGCCAGGGCTATGGGCAGGTCGAAACCGGAACCCTCTTTTTTCACATCCGCCGGGGAGAGGTTTATCAGTATCCGTTCTGCAGGGAATTCCAGCGCGGAGTTGCGTATCGCCGCCCGCATCCGTTCCCGGGACTCCCGGACCGTTCCGTCCGGAAGTCCCACCATATCGACCGCCGGAATACCCCGGCACAGGTCCACTTCAACCCTTACCAGGGCTCCCTCATAACCAAAGGGGGAAAAACTATATATCTGCATATGATACCAATCGCTTTTTCCTGATAAAAATCCGTACTGTTTTACCTGAATTTCAGGGAATTCAAAAAAGAATTGAAAAAAGATTGCGTTCCTGTTTCGTCCGGGATATACTTCATATGTTTTTCAACGTAAGTGCAATTTGTCTGGAGAGGGCTTATGAAAAACCGGATTTTGCGGCGCGTACCGGTGAGTAAAATGACGACCGTTCTGGTTCTTTTTATATTGATTCTCTTTTTCTGTCCGGGATTTGCCGCTGCGCAGGCTGATAATTCCAGGGCTGAAGATACCCTCGTATTCAGGGCCGCTGTTTTTGGTCCGGCGGATGAGATTTTCATCTGGTGGGGCCACACCGCTCTGATTATAGAGGACACCGCAGGCGGGGAACCCCGAATTTTTGACTGGGGGATTTTTTCATATTCCGGGGACAACTTCCTCCGGGAATTTATCCGTGACAGGGTACGCTATAAATGCGGCGTTTATCCGGCCCGGGCGGATATAGATATGTATATCGGAGAGGATCGGGATATTACGCTTTATACCCTTGATCTCGATTCTGATGCGAAACGGGCGATCCTCGCTGCCGCCGAAACCAATGTGCTCCCCGAAAACAGCTACTATATATATAACCAGTTCAGCGACAACTGCGCCACCCGGATACGGGATCTCATCGATATGGGAACCGGCGGGCAGCTGAAAAGCCATTTTTCCCGTATCCCCGGCCGGGGCACCTACCGGCGGCATATCCTGCGGTTCGTGAAGGACAGGCCCTTTGCGGAGTCTTTCCTCGATCTTATTACGGGACGGAGTGCGGATGTGGAAATATCCATGTGGGAAGAGATGTTTCTGCCCGTCGAACTCGGACGGAACCTGACCGGGTTCAGCTATACCGGCGGGGACGGAACTGTGCGGAATCTGGTGACAGATATTGAAATTATCCATGTATCCCGGACCAGGAACGCTGTTCCTTCCTTTCCACGCCCTCTGTGGCCCCGTAACCTGGCTGCGGGTACAGGGATCGTGCTGCTTCTGCTGCTTTTCGAAATCTTTGGCAAAAAACAGCCCGTCTCGGGCAGATTCTTCCGGGGGATCATTCAGAGTCTTCTCGGTCTTTTCCTCGGAGCCGCCGGGACAGCGCTTGTTTTTACCGTATTTTTCAGCGGAAAAGACTATATGCAGTGGAATATCAATATCCTCTATATAAATCCCCTGCTGCTCGCGGCTGTCCCTCTGGGAATCTGCAGCGGGATGGGCGGTCTCCCCGGAAAATTTCCGAGGGCTGAAAAACTCCTCCGTATCCTGTGGACGTATGTATTCATTGCCGGGATTGTTTCTCTGCTTCTGAATGTGCACCCCGCTGTTTATCAGGAAAACCAGGCAGTCCTTGCGTTTGTTCTTCCTCCTGCTTTTGTTCTGAGCTCTGTCCCCGTTTTTATACGGAAGAAGGCCGGAAAAAACAGACAGGAGTAAACCAAATGAGGTTCCGAACAGGGACAGAGCTGAGTTCGTGCTCAACCCACGGGAATCAATTTTCAAAAGAAGGAGTTGAAAAAACACAGAATGCAAACAAAGTCCCCCTTTATACATATTTCTGCATAAGTATAACCAAAATTCATTCCCGTGATGATATACCTTCCGGGGTGGTTACTTCCTGTCTTTTCTGCTAGAATGAAACCTATGATCAAAGGTAAAATTCCCATATGCGGTACAGTTTTCTGTCTGTTTTTTTCTATATATCTCTCCGCACAGACGGGTTTTTCCCAGCTGGATAATCTTATCGGTACGGACAGGGGGCTCTTCGCCGCCGCCGGTTCCAGGACGACCCCTCTCTGGAATGGGGGAGGGATAAAAAAGATCGTTACCCTGGCGAAAACCCTCTCCGGAACCGGCGGTTCCCCCTGGTATTTTCTCACCGATGCGGGGGTTCTGTACAGCACTGATCTCAGGAATTTTGAGCTGCGGAATGAGGGGCTGCCGGTGATTGTCGTCAAGGAATTTGACGGCGCCGTAAAGTCCTTTGTCAGGGAAACGGCGGAGCTCAAGGACCTGAAGATACATCCCGACAATCCGGATATTCTGGTTACCGCCACCTACAGCGCCATATACCTCTCCGTTGACGGGGGACAGAGCTGGAACAGTTTGGGGCTCAGTGCACATACCGCCGGTGTAAAATCCGTGGCCGTCGCCACCATGAGGGATGCGGGAAAATCCGCTGCGAAAAACCCCTCAGGGCGGCTTACCGTGTTCATGTCCCACCCCATTTACGGCCTGTCCTACTGTTTCGCGGACAGTTCCGGCAAAAGAGAGGGGGGCTGGGTCGATATTCTCGCCGGGTTTGAACCCCTGGAAACCTCCCTCTACACCGATGAGATCGCGGATATCATCGCCGTTTCCTCCGGGGAAAACACCGAAATATATCTTTCCCAAACCTTCCGCCCCCGGGTATACCGGCTCGACTGGGAGGGGAAAAAGGGGGAGCTGCTCTGGAAAGGGGATGAACCTGCGGATACCATAGAGAGCCTCGCTTTTACCGGCAGTTCGCTTGTCTATATCTCTCCCGACGGGTTCGGTGAGCTGATACCCTCGCAGGAGGACGGTTCTCTTCCATATATCAGTGCCGCTCAGCTCTCTCCGGCGGTTTCCTGGGAGCGGCAGCTCCGGCAGGTTTCCTCGGGGAACGGCTATGCCGCCTGCGCCTGGTTCGCCCCGCCGAACACGGGAAGCCGGGGAGCTCTGTCCCTCTCGGAGCTCTGGCTCCTGGAGCCAGAGAACATACACAGCCCCTATGCCGAGGTTATCGGAGGCCGGGAGGGCTTGTATATTCCCATCTGGCAGGTGACCACCGATAAGGGGCTCAACTCCTTTCTTGATATCATGGAACAGAATAAACTGAACACCGCAGTGGTGGATATGAAGGATGATTACGGTTTTCTGCGGTACGATACCAGGGATCCGCTGGTGCTTTCAAAGGGCGCTGTCAGCTCCTATGCGGTAGAACTTGATCAGTTTGTCAAGAAAATGAAGGAAAAGGATATCTATCTTGTTGCCCGTGTCGTGGTATTCAAGGATCGCACCCTTTCCCGGTATAAGGGGGGAATATATGCTGTCTGGGACAGCAAAAAGAGTGCCCCCTGGATGGGGATCCGTTCGGAGTCGGAGGAGGAGACAGATTACTATGACGAGCACTGGGTTGACCCGTACTGCGAATATGTGTGGGAGTATAATACCGCTATCGCGAAGGAGCTTGTCGCCCGTGGATTTGACGAGATACAGTTCGATTATATCCGGTTTCCCACCGACGGGATCAACCTGGGGAACGCCTCCTACCGTTACCGCGAAACCGGGATGACCCGGGAGAGCGCCCTGATGTCTTTTCTTTCATATGCGCGGAAAAACGTTGATGCCCCCATCGGTATCGATATCTACGGAGCGAACGGCTGGTACCGTACCGGTGCCAGGACGGGGCAGGATGTGGAACTTCTTGCCCGGTATGTGGATGTTATCTGTCCCATGTTCTATCCCAACCATTTCGAGAATACCTTCCTTGCCCATGAACCGGAAGCGGACCGCCCCTACCGGATATACTTCTACGGTAACTACCGCAACGCGGTCATAGGACGCAACAGGATACTTGTCCGCCCCTGGGTACAGGCGTTTTATCTGAATGTGGCCTACGACAGAAAGTATTACAACAACGAATATGTACGCAAGGAGCTGTTCGGTGTGCGGGATTCCACAAACAGCGGATTCATGCACTGGAACAACTCCGGTCGGTACGGAGATATCACTCCATTCCCCGCTCCGGATGAACCCTTCCCCGGCACCGCCTTTGAGGCGGGACCGGAGTTCCGCAAACCCGCGCTGTCGAAAAAACGCTCTGGCGCCGCCGGAAACGGAACACGGGCGGATATTCCCGGAGGCGGTTACACCCCCTCCAGGAGCAAACCCTCGGGAGGACGCTGATGGTATCGGAACTCGTTTTGTCCCCGGTTACTCCGGGGGCCGTGTATCTCTGGGGGCTGGAGGTAATACGGGCGTTCCAGTCCGCGGCAAGTCCCGTGCTGACCGCTATTGTCAAAGCCGTAACCTTTCTGGGGGACCCCGTTGCCTATGTTATCCTGATCGCGGTGATCTTCTGGTGTATTGATGAACGCCGGGGGGCTCTTCTGGGAATTGTCACCCTCTTTTCTGCAGGGGTTACTACGGTGATCAAGGACAACCTCAGAATACTCCGCCCCTTTTATTATGATCCTTCGGTTAAGCTCATCGAGCAGTCCGGGTTTTCGACCCCTTCGGGACACGCCCAAGGTTCCGCCTCCTTCTGGGGGCTTTTTGCCCTGACCATGCGGTCAAAACCTCGGCGGTCGAGATCGCTGCAGTCCTGCCTGAAATGGGCCGTCGGACTGGGCATACCCTTTCTGGTGGGGCTCAGCAGAATATACCTTGGCGTCCATTACCC
>JAISVD010000291.1 GCA_031271875.1 Spirochaetaceae bacterium
CGGGGGACTGCTGTTTCGGCCCAGCCGCCGCTGTCTGCTGTACAGAGGAGGGGGCTACGGAAACTTCCGTCCGGGAGAATTGTTCCGCCTCCGCGGAATCGTCATCAGCATGGGAGACGCTTTTATTGTTGAATATCCGTTCAATATCCAGAAGTACATACAACCGCCTGTTGCTTTCGACAACACCGTATATATACTTAATGTTTATATCCCCAAAGAGAGGGTGGGGAGGCTGCACCGATGCGCTTGAGATACCCACGACCTTGTCGATGGCGTCAACAACCACGCCGAATGTCTGCTCCGCGACGGTAACGATAATCATGTTTTCCAGTTCATCGTCGGGACGTTCCGCTATGGGAATATTGAAGAACAGGCGGAGATCGATGATGGGGATTATGTCCCCCCGGAGGTTGTATACGCCGAGGACAAAGGGGGAGGTGTTCGGTACGTAGGTAAACCTCCCCGCCTTGGCGATCTCCTTGACATTCATGATATCAACGCCATAATCCTTTCCGGCAAGGGAAAAGGTTACCATTTTAAAATCAATGGTGGTGAGTACCTCGTTTTTTTCTCCGCTTTCCCGGGTTTCCGCTGCATTCTGGTTATCCGCTGTTAATTCCATGTGTTCCTCTTAACCCTGCGGCGGCTGCCGCGTTATTACCATACCCTTGCTTCCCGCTGCTGACGTGCATAAAGCTCCTGTTTCATTCCCAGATCGAGAAGCTGGCTCACATCAATGATGAGGGAAACCGAACCGTCTCCGAGTATGGACGCTCCCGCTATACCGGGTGAATTGGTAAACTGATCTCTCAGGGGCTTGATTACAACATCCTCTTCCCCTATAAGACCGTCAATCATGAGTCCTACCTTTTTATCGGAGGTGCCGACGATTACGATGAATCTGTAGTCCGTATTTTCTTCCGTTTTTATACCGAACAGCTGGTTCAGGCGCAGAATACTGATGACTTCGTTGCGCACGTTCAGTACCTCATAATTATCGATGGTGCTTATCTCATCCTTGCGTACCCGGTGGCTCTCGATGACCGATGTTATGGGTATCGAATACACCTCTTTGCCCACGCGGACAAGCAATCCCTGAATGATGGCCAGGGTGAGGGGCAGCCGTATACTGAATTTTGTACCCATTCCGGGTTCGGAACTGACAGTAACGCTTCCGTTCAGCTTTTCTATCTGTGTCTTGACCACATCGAGACCGACCCCCCGTCCGGACAGGTTGGTGATCTTGCTGGCGGTGGAGAATCCCGCTTCAAAGATGAGCTGGAACGCTTCCTGATCGGTGATCAGTTTGCTGGGATGTATGATCCCCCTGTCGATGGCCTTCTGGCGGACCGCCTCCACATCGATGCCCTTGCCGTCGTCACCGATTTCGATAACGATCATGTTGCCTTCATTGCTGGCTTTCAGAAGGAGGGTGCCCTCCTCGTTTTTGCCTTCGGCCTTTCGGACATCCGGATTTTCAATGCCGTGGTCCAGGGAGTTGCGGACGCAGTGCATGATCGGGTCGAGCAGATCCTCGATAACCGACTTGTCGAGTTCGGTCTCCTCTCCTTCGATGACCAGATTGATCTTTTTGTCCAGATCCCGGGACATATCCCGTACAAGCCGGGGGAAGCGGGAGAATATCTGGCTGATGGGAACCATCCGGATCTTCATGACCCCTTCCTGGAGTTCACTGGCGATCCTTCCCAGATTCTGGGAGGAGGAGCGGAACTTCGTTATAAGGCTCTTGTATGTGGTTTCAATTACATCAAATATGGTAAAAAGATCCCCATATTCAGTGGTTATCGTTTTCTTGACCTCTTTTATGCTGCTGCCGTTCTGTATGCCCTCCAGGTGTTTGGGCAGCTCATCGAAGAGTTGACGTACCTTGTCCTTGTAGGACGCTTCTGTCTCGTGCATCTCCATGAGCAGTTCCGAAAACTGCATAGCCGTCTGGTTAAATGACGCCTTGGTAATAACCGTTTCGCTGACCAGATTGAGCAGATAGTCGATACGGCGGGAATCTACCCTGAGAACGCTTCCGCCTGCGTGGGTTGCATTACCACCGGAGGAGGTCTTTTTTGAGGATTCCTGTGTTCCCTCTTCCCTGTGCCGGGCTGCGGGAGTGATCTGCTGCGGAGCGGGGGCTTCCTGCCGATCCGTTGCCGCCGCAGAGGACTCCGGCTTCGCGGGAGGTTCCTGCTTTACAGGGGGGGCGGAAGCGGTCTGCTTCGGAGCGGGGGCGGCCTCTTCGCGGGACGCTGTTGCGGCGGCGTTTGTAATGCCTTGAGCCTTGGAGGAAAGGGTCACATCGCTGATGGTGGAAGCTTTTTCCAGAGATGCCCCGTCCGCCTTGGTGGAGAGATAGTACACAACCGTAGGGTGAAAATCATCCTCAAAGAGGACGTCAAAGTCGGGAACGGTTTTGAGGATACTGCCCCTCTCCTTGAGGGCCGCAAAAACCTGGATACCCCCCACCGAATTCATCGGGTTTGATTCATCAAATTCTACCGTTACCGCCCAGAGGGTTTCTCCGGGGCCGCGGGCCTGTTCCATTTCAAGGTAATCATATTCCGAAAGAGTGACCGAGGAGGGGGCTTCCTGAACGGGTTTTGCCGCCGGCGCGGGCGCCTGGACCGGGGCGGCTTTTTTCTTGCCGCTCGGGTCTTTGCCCGGGAGGAACCCCTTGAGGGTATTCTTTACCGGTTCCGCATCGCCGCTGTAGATCGAACCGTTCGCCCGGGCATCAAGCATCTCCTTGATGATATCGATTGCGGAGAGAAGCGCATCGACTACCGGTTCGGTAACTGTTATGGTTCCTGAACGGAGTTCGTCCAGAAGGTCTTCCATAACATGGGTGAAACCCGACAGCTCGTGCATCTCCACTGTGGCTGACCCGCCCTTGAGAGTATGGGCCGCCCTGAATATTTCATCTATAGCTTCATGGTTTGAAGG
>JAISVD010000036.1 GCA_031271875.1 Spirochaetaceae bacterium
CTGGGAGCGCTGCAGAACATCCACCGAATGGTAGAGTTCGATCTTGCACTCCTCCAGGCTGACCCCCGCATCGTTCCGCGATGAGTTGCAGAAAAGAACCACATTCCGTCCCCGGACCGATTTGTTCAGGGAAACTTCCATCTCTCCGTCGGCAAACCTTTCAGCGGTAAGGGCGCTTGTATAATCGATATCATCCTTTGCGTCCGCGAATTCCATCTCTTTCCGCAGACATTCAACGACCCTCCGCGCATAAGGCTGCATTGACCTGACTGATGTTATAACAAATGGGTTGTCCATACTTATTATGATATACTATATCCGGTATTCAGTCAAAAGGGAATGATATGCGGGATCAGCCTGAAGGTGATACCGCACTACTTTCCGTCCCTATTTTGAAATTGCCTCTGTATTTTAAAAAAACAGAACGGAATAATCATTTTCATTTTTCGGCAAAAGTGGATACAATCAATGACAGATATAATGGAAGAATTATATTCTGTTTCCAATATGAGGATACCTATCAAGGAGTATCGAGAAAAACCGGTCGTTTTTCTCTTTCCGATATGAGGATAAATATTAAGGAGTATGTATGAAGTCTATCAGTGATGCTGTAACGACGGTTAATCGTCCCGAAAAAATCCTGCAATTTGGCGAAGGCAATTTTCTCCGCGCCTTTGTTGACTGGATGGTTGATATCGCAAATGAAAAAACCGGTTTTAATGGAAATGTCGTTCTTGTACAGCCCCTGGAGCGGGGACTCGCTGATATGATTAACGAGCAGAAAGGGCTGTATACCACGGTACTCCGGGGTATACAGGACGGGAAAGCCGTCGAGGAGTTCCGTCCCATCACATCGGTCAGCCGCTGTATCAATCCCTACTCACAGCACGCCGAATACATGAAATGTGCGGAAAGCTCCGATCTCCGTTTCATCATCTCCAACACCACCGAGGCGGGGATCGCCTACAGCTCCCAGGACAAGCTGGACGACGCGCCCCAGAGTTCCTTTCCCGGAAAGGTAACCGCCTTTCTCCACCGCCGTTTTACCCACTTTAAAGGCGATCCGGCAAAGGGGCTTATACTGATCCCCTGCGAGCTCATCGACAAAAACGGCGACAAGCTCAAGGAGATCGTCCTCCGCTACGCTGAAGAGTGGAACCTCGGCGGAGGATTTACCGCCTGGGTAAAGAACTCCTGCGGTTTTTGCAACAGCCTGGTTGACCGTATCGTTCCCGGTTATCCCCGGGAGGAAGCGGAAGCGCTCTGTGAAAAGCTCGGCTACCGGGACAACCTCCTGGACGCCGCGGAAATTTTCCACCTCTGGGTAATCGAAACCGACAGGGACTACTCCGCCGAGTTCCCCCTTGCCAAAGCGGGACTCAACGTGATATGGACAAAGGACATGAGCTTTTACCGCACTCGCAAGGTCCGCATCCTTAACGGCGCCCACACCATGAGCGTTCCCGCAGCGTTCCTCTACGGTCTCAACACTGTCGAAGAGTGTATCAAGGATGATCTGATTTTCAGCTTCATGAAGAAAGGTATCTTTGAGGAGATCATCCCTTCCATGGACGGCAGCGCCGACGAGCTGCGCCGGTACGCAAACGATGTCCTCGAACGTTTCGCAAATCCCTACATCAAACACATGCTGCTCTCCATCACACTGAATTCGGTTTCCAAATATAAAACCAGGGTACTCCCCTCCCTCACCGGATACATCAAGAAGGAGAAAAAACTGCCCCCCGTGCTGACCTTCTCCCTGGCTGCGCTGACAGCGTTCTATAACGGGACTGAGATCGCCAATGCCGAAATGACCGGAAACAGAGATGGTTCAGCCTATCCGATTAAGGACGACCTTCCGGTGCTGGAATGTTTTGCCGATCTCTATAAAGAAGCGGGTGCCGTCTCCGCCGAACCGGAGGGTGCGGCAAACGCAGCAAAGAAACTTGCCCGCGCAGTCCTCTCCGCAGCGGACTGGTGGGGCGAAGACCTTACCGCCTATGCGGGCCTGGAAAGCGCGGCAGCAGCTAACCTGAAAACCATCTGGAGCTCGGGAGTGAAAGCCGCCATTGAAAATGCGGTAAAGGGGTACTAAAGCCATGTCAGAAAAACAGGCGGTCATCCGCATCCACCCCGATGAGACGGTTGTCGTCGCCCTCCGCCCCCTCAAAACAGGGGAGACGATACAGCTTCCCGGCGGCGGCAGTATGTCCGTTGCCGGAGATATTCCGGCGGGCCACAAAATGGCCATCGCCGATATCGCGCCGGGGGACAGGATTATCAAATACGGATATCCCATCGGGGGAGCCGCAGCGGCGATCTCCGAGGGAGGCCATGTGCATACCCACAACATGAAGACCCTCCTTGCGGAAACCCCGGAGTATCATTACAATCCCGAAACCGCAGCCGGTTACGCCCAGAGTCCGGCTGCTGACGCGGATATTCCGGAAATCGATGTATTCCGCAGGAGGGATGGACAGATAGGCATACGGAACGAGGTATG
>JAISVD010000059.1 GCA_031271875.1 Spirochaetaceae bacterium
TATACCTCATTATCCAAAGCACAAAAGCTGGTAGCCTTTAACAGTCCCCTTATGCAGTTTGCCATGTACGGCTGTATGCTGATGCTCTCCTGGGCCGGTGCAAAGATGATTGTCTCGGGAACAATGACAACAGGGCAGCTGATGAGTCTCTTCTCCTATACAGGCCAGATACTGATGAGCCTCATGATGTTTTCCATGATTCTGGTCATGATTGCCATATCACGGGCTTCCGCGGAACGTATCGTTCAGGTTCTTGAGGAGAAAACAGACCTTTCCAATGGTCCCAATCCGGTAACGGAACTGACCGACGGTTCCATCAGGTTCAGTAACCTCGATTTCAGCTATGCCGGTGAGGGAGGACGGCTCTGTCTCAAAAACATCAGTCTGGAGATACAATCGGGACAGACCATCGGTATAGTCGGAGGGACAGGAACCGGAAAAAGCACACTAAACACTGCGCAACTCGGCAGCCATGGTACTCCAGAAAAATGTACTCTTTTCGGGCACCATAAAGGAAAATCTCCGCTGGGGAAACAGCGGAGCCGACGACGACGAACTTGTCCGGGTCTGTAAACTGGCTCAGGCGGACGAGTTCATCAGGGGGTTCCCTGATGGTTACGATACCTATATAGAGCAGGGCGGCAGCAATGTTTCGGGAGGCCAGAAACAGCGGCTCTGTATCGCCCGGGCGCTTTTGAAAAAACCGAAGATACTCATCCTCGATGACTCAACCAGCGCTGTTGACACAAAAACCGATGCGCTTATCCGGGAAGCTTTCCGTGATGATATTCCCGATACAACGAAGATCATTATTGCCCAGCGCATATCCTCGATCCAGGGAGCGGACAAAATCATTGTTATTGATGGGGGACGTATCACCGCCGCCGGTACCCACACGGAACTGCTTGCAGGCAATTCCATCTACCGGGAGGTATACGATTCGCAGAATAAAGGGAGCGGCGGGCAGGAGGGAATCCCTGAAACTGCCGGGGAACAGGAAACAGCCGATGCGGGGAGTGAGACATGGCACAAAGAGTAGCGGGCGGTACCCTGAAGAGAATGAATGCGGGGAACGGGGTTCTCCCCGGGAAGAACTCCGGAGAAAAACCAGGCAGGAAAAGCAAGAATCCCGGAAAAACAATTAAAAGGCTCCTCGGTTATATGGCGGTAAGTTATAAGCTGCTGCTTGGGGTAGTCGGCTTTTTCATAATCATAAGCGCCGTTGCGGGGGTCGCAGGTTCCCTCTTTTTGCAGATACTTATCGACGATTATATCACCCCGATGCTCCGGAACCCCGATACGGTATATGGAGGATTCATCCGGGCAATATTGGTCATGGGGGGAATCTATAGTATGGGAATAATCGCGAACCTCCTGTACAACAGAATAATGGTCACCATCGCCGAGGGGGTACAGAAAAAAATACGGGACAATATGTTCAGCCACATGCAGCGCCTGCCTATCCGTTATTTTGATACCCACAGTTTCGGCGATACCATGAGCCGCTATACCAACGATATCGATACCCTCAGGCAGATGCTGTCCCAGAGTATCCCGATCATCTTTTCTTCTATTGTTACAATAGTATTTGTCATATGCGCCATGATATATACCAGCTCCCTCCTGACCGCCCTGATTATTGCAATGGTCGGGATAATGGTATTTGTTTCGAGAATGGTCGGCAACAGAAGCTCAACATACTTCATAAAACAGCAGATATCCCTCGGACGGATAAACGGTTTTATCGAAGAGATGATGAACGGACAAAAAGTGGTAAAGGTCTTCTGTCATGAGCAGGAGGCGGAAAAACAGTTCGACAGATTCAATGACAGTCTCCGGGATACCGCGACCGAAGCGAACAAGTACGCGAACATCCTGATGCCTCTGACCCTCCAGATCGGCAACCTGAATTATGTCCTCATAGCGATCATCGGCGGTGCATTCGCAGTAAGCGGTATCGGGAGTCTGACCCTCGGGGCAATCGCATCGTTCCTCCAGCTGAGCCGCTCCATAAACATGCCGATCAGCCAGGTATCACAACAGCTGAACTCCGTTATCATGGCCCTTGCCGGGGCGGAGCGGATCTTCGAGCTGATGGATGAGCCGCCTGAACAGGACGCCGGCTATGTTACACTGGTAAACGCGAAATACGCCGATGACGGCAGAGGGAGCCAGGTACTTACGGAGACAAAGGAACACACCAATCTCTGGGCATGGAAACATCCCCACGGGGACGGAACGCTTACCTATACGAAACTTGAAGGTGATGTACGTTTCTTTGATGTGGACTTCGGCTATACCGCGGACAAGATCGTTCTCCATAACATCAGCCTCGATGCAAAGCCCGGAGAGAAACTCGCCTTTGTAGGCGCCACCGGAGCCGGCAAGACAACGATAACAAACCTGATTAACCGTTTTTACGACATCGCGGATGGAAAGATACGCTATGACGGCATCAATATCAATAAAATAAAGAAGAGCGCCCTGAGGGCCTCCCTCGGAATGGTACTGCAGGACACAAATCTCTTTACCGGGAGCGTCGCGGAAAATATCCGTTACGGCAAGCTGGATGCCGCCGACGAAGAGATACGCGCGGCGGCGAAGCTCGCCGGGGCCGATGAATTCATATCCATGCTCCCCGACAGATACGATACAAAGCTTTCGGGGGACGGCGGCGGTCTTTCCCAGGGACAGAGGCAGCTGCTTTCGATTGCCCGGGCCGCTGTTTCAAATCCGCCGGTTATGATCC
The DNA here is from genome assembly GCA_031271875.1 of Spirochaetaceae bacterium. Classification (GTDB taxonomy): domain Bacteria; phylum Spirochaetota; class Spirochaetia; order Treponematales; family Treponemataceae; genus JAISVD01. The sequence continues at coordinate 2,750 of JAISVD010000059.1, forward strand.
TCGATGAAGCCACGAGCAGTATCGATACCCGCACCGAAGGGATCGTACAGCGGGGAATGGATTCACTCATGCGGGGCAGAACCGTTTTCGTCATTGCCCACAGACTCAGCACCGTGCAGAACTCCAATGTAATCATCGTACTCGACCACGGCCGCATTATCGAGCGGGGTACTCACGAACAGCTGATCGCCGAAAAGGGAACCTATTACCAGCTCTACACCGGCGCCTTTGAACTGGAGTGATGAATCGGTAAAGGCGTTGTCATACATCATAACAACACCGTCTTTATGCCCGCAGCGGGCCTTCCGCTCTGTCCGCTTCCGCCTGAACAGAGGGCTTATGCTTTTTCTTCTCCCTTTCGGGAAAGAGGGTTTTCATGTTGTCCCGCGCCGCCTTGAGAAAGGCCGTCACCGCACCGCCTACTGCGGCTCTGTCCGATTTGCCCGCGATACGCAGAGCGCGTACCATGGCGATGGCGTTCTTGAGGCGGGAAGAGGTAAGCTCCTGCAGCGTCTGCGAATCGGTCGCTGTCAGCATGGTATAAATGGTATCGGAGAACTGGCGGCGCTGATCGGGGGTGAGCCCGGTTATCCATTCGTTCATGGTCTTATCCATGAATGTACTTCCCTTTGTCACGGTCTCAAGGCGCACCATATCATCACGGATCACCTCCCAGGAGTATATATCGTGCTGAAGGATCCCTTTCTCTGTGCTTTTGACAACAGTGTAATTACCGGTATGCCCAAACAGCATCCCCACTACAGACCCCTGGGGTACAAAGGCGTGTATCCGTCCGCTGATCTCCAGATAACCGGCGGCGGAGAGCACATCCTCACAAAACCCCGGAGAATCCTGGGTGTAGATATCGGTAATACGGCTCCGGACATCTTCGCCGCAGAAGGATGCAGCGTATATCGCGAGATTCCCTCCCTTTGAATGGCCTCCAAGCTTCATGTTTTCGCTGAAGGCGCGGGCAGTACCGTTAAGGTATTCCACAGCCTCCTTCTGCGCGGGAATATTGGACAGAAAGGACATATTGAAATCCTCCTTCCAGCCCACAATAGTATTATCCGTCCCTCTGAAGGAGACAAACAGGAAATTATCACACCCCAGTATGGTCAGGGCGGAAAACTGTTTTTCCTGTGCCGTATCCACAATATTGACATACCGGGTCAACTTCAGTCCGCTGAACCGGGGACTTTTTCCCAAAGCGGCGATAAAGGGGATATCATCATGCCAGATGATATGGGGATCTATCGGATTGTTTTTACCGCTGCGGAGTTTTGCGAAAAGCTCCGCAGCTTCACCGATGGTGATGCTTTCGGTTCCGGAATCATCGGGTACAATACCGTCAAAGGGCAGGTATGAAATACGGGAGAGGATAAGATAATCGACCGTATTAAACGGAATCTGATCCTGCCGGATATCTCCCCGCCACTCGAGGTAATCGAAGATATTTGCCATATACACTCCCCCGCTCCCTGCGGAAAATAATAACGTCATTTTTAAGTATATACCAGGGATGCCGTGCAATTCCAAAACAGGCATACCCCATTCCGCCTCATGCTCCTCTCAGGTAACAGGCGATCACAAGTCTCACTTCAAATATCCCCTGAGCGACAAATCCGGCAACCTTCCGCGCGCCCGCCGCATTCAGATGGGTATTATCGATCCCCCTGGCGGGATCCTTATATACCGAATGAAACACCGCAGATCCTTCCGGCCCCAAAGAATCATAGAGAGCGGCAGTTTTTGCCGTCAGGTCGATGAGCGGAACTCCTGTGTCCCGGGCTAGTTCCCGGACAGCTGCGGCATACGCACCATGGGTATCATTCAGCGTACTGCCGGTGAAATTCCGGCGGACAATCGGGGTAACGAGAACCGGCAGGGCTCCCCTGCCCCGGGCCATTCTGACATATTTTTCATACAGATACCATTTGAAAGAACCTTCCGTCTCTTTTGACGGAACAGGGTCTGTATACCGGTATTCGTCCCCCGGAGAGGGCTTGTTGTCATTATGACCGAATTGGACGAACAGATAATCCCCGGCCTTCAGCTCTTTCACCAGGGGAAAATAGTTGTTATGATCCGTCTCCTCGGCAAAGCTCTTTGAACTCCGGCCCGATTTTGCGAGATTTGTAACGGCTATTGTGCATTCGGGGCGGAATTGTTCCGCCAGATACATTCCCCAGCCGTTGCGGGGGATAGTATAATCGGGATCATCACCGTAATCACAGACAGTCGAATCCCCTGCAAGAAAAATCCTGCCCGGGGAAGCGCCGTCAGGATGCAGATGACCGCTGTTCCGTTCTGAACATCCGGGTACGGAAAGAGAAACAAGTCCACACAATACCATTGCGGCATCTCCATTGCATAACGGGGCTTTAAAATCAGCTCATCTTATTATACTTTTTTCTTCCTCATAGAGGCAGACACATATTTGGATTTTTCCGGCATGTTCCGAAGATACCTGATCAGGTCAGATACTATAGATAACAAGTGCGGCGGAAATCACTGTTTCAGGAGAAAAGAGCGTACAGTATATTTTTGAAAATTCCGTTTAAAAGGTCAATTTTTGTCATATCGGGAAATTCATTGTTTTCAATATAAAGTCTTTTGTTGATCATAACGGAAACTGTCAGTAACCGCATATCCTTACCATGAAAATTCGCGGGAACCGATGCGTGTGAGTAGGGATAGTTTAGCTCCGCCGAAAACCCGTTTTTTTCATATTCCCCGCATATCAGTTCCGACAGCCAGCCCGGTGTATGATACGGATCAGTCCCTATACAGATATCAGGCCGGATACGTTCGCTGATAAAATTCTTTTCAAAAGGTAATAGTGAGTTATTGAAACAATGGCAGTGTATGAGCAGACAGATACCATACATTTCACACTTTCGGGCAATCAGCTCGGAAAGACGGCGATGATATGATTCAAATTCATTTAACAGATACGTTTTTTCCTGATCTGAAATATATCTGAATGGCATTCCATCCGAGTTATGGGTATACAGAGGCCCCCTGCCAAGGGACAGTGCGATCTCCGGGGGATAAATACAACTGTAATCTATATAGCATTTCGAAAGAGAGGGACAGAGCGTCGGGTATTCTGTCCTGAACAGTTTTTCTGAATCCCAATCCGTACAGAGATCAATATCATTTTCCAGCAGGGGAACTGTATATGAGTCGCGAAATTCCGAGGGAAAATCCGTCCCTGAATGGGGAATATGTATAAGTATGGAATCCCGGCACAGGGATTCCATACGATGGAAACAGGGCATAGCACTTACCTCCCCTGTCTTTTCAAGGAAAAAGAGTTTTTCCTCTATTTAGCTCTAAATTTAGAGTTGTTAGTGAAAAATATTATACCTAGACTCTTAATATAGAGTCAAGCAGATAATGAATCACACTGTTGAAGATATTTTAGACAAGATCCGCACTATACGGCTAGAAAAGGGAATTTCTATCGTCAAACTCGCTAACAGTGCAGGAATATCCCATAGCCATCTTTATTATATTGAAACAAAAAAAATAATACCTTCTATAGAAACTCTGAGTAAAATCGCCGAGGGTCTCGGAGTCACTATGAAAGATTTTTTTGATTGAACTGTTTCCGTAAAAACCGTTACTGTATAGCATTGTACGTATTGACCCCAAAACTTAATTATGTTATCTTATCGTTGTTAAGTTTTGTATATTATTTCAGGAGAGTGAAATGCGTACAGCCAATCCGGAACTGGAGCAGAAAATAAAAGATGTCTGCCTTGATCTGCTGATCCGCAGGGAGCCTGAAGAGATCAACATGAGGGAGATAGCTTCCGTGTGCGGGGTAACAGCCACAACGCTGTATTACTACTACAAAGACAAGGAGAGTCTGTTTGAAACC
>JAISVD010000089.1 GCA_031271875.1 Spirochaetaceae bacterium
AATTTATTAAATTCTGTAATACGGCTTTTTATCAAACTGTCTTGTTTATAAATATCATCATTTACTGCCTTTAAGTTCTCGTTAATAGTATTAAGCCGTATTTTTGATTCTTCCCAAAATCTCTTTTGCTCTTCGAGTCTTCCTTTCCGTTCGTATTGCTGATTTAGTTCCACTACTATTTTTTCCAAATCTTCCGTTACTCCTGCTTTTTGCAATTGTTCTACAAGTTCTTTTTCTGCCTTTGTCAGGTTATCAATTTCGGTTTTTTTTATCAAAATAGTTTTTTCTAATTCAGGTAATTCTCTGGTAATAAATTTTAATTTTTCAGAGATTAAATCATTGTGAAACTTCAATGTATTTTCAAAAGATACTTGAATAGTTGATATCAATGCTTGTGCCTTTTCGTAAAGTAATTTTATTTGCGAAGAATCAATTTGGGAATATTCTTTTTCCAGCCCCTCTTTGCTTTCAATAATCAAATCTTTACGCATTTCAAATTTTCCCAACTCGGATGAAGTTTTGTTTAATTGATACTTGACCTCGTTTAACTTATCAATGTCTTCTTTATAATTGGGATTGAGATTGAAATTATTTTTTTTGCAGTCAAGTTCTTCTATCTTTCGATTAACAACAGATAAGGTTTGCTCAATTAACGATAAACTACTTGTGTTTTTTTCAAATTGTTTTTGCATTCGTTCTTCGGTTTTCTTTTCATCTGAAAGTCGATATTTTTCGCTCATTTCTGTAAACTCCAATCCCAACCAAAACAAGTATAATGCTTCGTATTCTTCTGCTTTTGTATAAGGATGTAGAACTTTAACAATATTATTCATTTTATTTTTTTCATCTCTAATATTTTTAGAAATAATTTGCCTAAATGTTGGTTTTTCTACTTCTGTATTGAAAACCAGTTGCTTTAAACATGAATCAAATTCTGCATTATCAGTAATATTCTGATTATTTATTTCTTGAATTTTCTTTTTATATGTTAGAAAATTCCTTTTTATTACTAATTCGGGACTATTTTTATCATCGATATTTTTAACGAGAATGATTGAAATAATTACATTGTTTTTCTTCAAAAAACCTTCAATAACAGTGTTTGGCTGTTTTTTAAACTCTGTATCTTGGTAGATATTTTTACCATCACTGCCAAAGCAAAAATCTACAAGCCTCAACACAGTAGTTTTCCCCACATTATTTCCTGTTGATTGTGGTGGTTGCGATTCAGGTGTTTCATCGACAATAAAATTCACCCCTTTGTGAAAATTAATTTCTCTGATAATTTCATCGCCTTTTTGTATGACTAATTTTTTTAGAAACATTTTCTAATTTCTCCTTTTTCATTTAATCGAATAACCCCTAAAATAAACAACCAATCTAGCACAAGAGAAAAAAGATTTAAAGATATTTTTTCTCTTGTGTTTACTTCTGCAAATAAGTCAAGAAAATCCCACTCTTCCTGTATGGAAGAGTTTAGAACTTCTATTGTCTTTGCACCTAAATAATACAAGTCACGTTCAGGGTGTGTGTTTTTGCTTACTATCATAATTTTGGAGGTTCCTCCAAGATATTACAACGCATAAAAGCATCAACTAAAATAACTAATAGACCAACCTCTACGGCTTCCTTATCTAAATTTATATCAATTAAAGTCCATAACTTTTCTTTTATGTTGTCTATAATATTGTCAGCATTTCTTTTAATTTCTTCAAAATTAGAATACAAAGATTTTTCTTCGAGATATAAATTTGTGATATTTTGCAAAAGGAAGACTTTTTTATTAGAACCTTGCTTTTCTATTTCTTCATAAATCTTATTTAATTTGCCTTGATACGCAGAATATTCCTCAATTATATATTTGTATCTAATAACATTATTAAATTTTATTTTTTCTTGTGAATTAGGGGCATTTTGAGTCTCGTTTGTTTGTTCACCAAACAATTTTTCTCCAATAAGTTTAATTATATCATTAAGTATAGCAGGATTCTTTTGTATTAATTCTGGTTTTAACATTTTTACTTCGTGCGCTTTTTTCATTTTACGCAATACTTCTACAGTGTATTTTGAAGCATTGCTTGGATTATCAACTTCTGTATGGTGATTTGGACAAAGTAGTATTAAATTTCCAAAACTTTTTCTATCTGTGTCATTAGAATGTGAATTATATCGTACTCCACCTTGTTCTGCGGCTTCAATATGGCAAATTTCTGAGAGATTAGTATCATTTTCTCTATCTGCAAATTTTACATCACAATTTGGAAAAGCACATCGATTGCCAGAAAGAGCATATAGTCGTTTGATTGTTCCTTCATTTGGCTTCTTTCTAGCCATTCTTCACCTCTCCCTTTCAAATGAAAAATATTTCACTATAGGTATTTTTATCTTTAAAAAAAGCCCCGGCTGGTTCCGCCGGGGCCGCATAATGAGACGGCTAGCAATTTGCGGTTTTTCGGAATCCTAACCATTGTAAAGCTGCATTGCATTTACAGTCCTGTTAAATGACATTTTTTATTCCCCATATATAACTATTTTTTCTTTTCGGTATTGACTGTAACCACTTTTAATTCAACATTTCGTGCTCCAGTTCCGCCTTTGGGTGGTACAAATTTTTGAGGTTCCTTACCAGAGAGAACAGGTTGGTAGCTATCACCAGCACTCAGAACTGGTTGATAACTTTTTCGCACAACTTTATCCTTTTTATTAGGCATACTACTCTCCTTTAGCTTTAAATAGCTCAATATAGTCAATCGCTTCATAATTTACTAACAACCCCATTGTATCTTCAATTGATTTGTTAAATTTTCCTTCATCAGTAATATCCCAAACCTCAAAACTGGAAGTAAGAATGGAACAATGACAAGAGAAATAATATAGGCAACAATCTCAAAAATCGAATTAATTTTTGCCAAAAGTGTTGGAAACCAATGAACAATAAGAAAATAATTCAATACTCCATAAAAAATTGCTTCATATAAAGAATCTGCTAGTGAAGTATGTTGTGTAGGGTGTATTAATCCCCATATTTTAAGACTTAAAAATCCAGGGGCAACTATAATTATGAACAAACCAATAGTTGTATTGGTTAAAAAATCCATCTTTCAAAATTACAGAAAAAATTGGCTGTTGTCAAGTGTATGATTTATTACACCAATTCAATGGGAAGAAAATTTGCGGATAAAAAATGTCATTTAATCAAACAAGCTCGCGTTCCGTCCAAACCAAAGAGGTCAGTAATTGGCAAGAAACATCATACCGAGGAGCACTGCGATACGGTATTTGTTCTCCTGCCATTGAGGATCGGTTGGGAGACTGATAATATACCACCAGAATACGCCGAATTCGGGATCGATCCGTATCGCGTATTCGGGGAAATCATCCTTTCTCGCCTGAGCGCCGAAGAGCAGGTAAACCACATCATACATGACCTTCAGGAATTCCTGATAACCTTTTCTGTAATCTCCGGTTTCCATGCTTTCGCACAATCCGTTTATGCGAAACAAAACTTGAGCCTTGAGGGACTCATCAACCTTCTCAATCCATGTTTTCTGTACCAGAAGCTCGAGATTACTCTTAAAACTCTGTATGAGCTTCTTTTCACATTTATTCTGTGTATCGGAGTTTTCAAAAATAAGTGTATCACATGTCTGTCTGTCCTGTCCGGCGGGGATTCCGCCGAAACAGGTCGAGAGAATGAATGTTGAATCAGATAATTGCGTTGAATCATCAGCAGTGAGAAAACGGGACAGAGCGTTTTTGACCTCCGGTGAAATAAACGAGGCAACTGTTGTGTCTTTCTTAAGTTCAGAATTCTGCATACTTATAAATCGTATTTTATGGCGTTTTTGTCAATAGTGTGCCATTACACCTGTGTTGCACCTGTCGATTGACTGATCGCAGTGAAAAGTATACCATATATCATATGAAAGTATTGCGTTTGGGGGACCTGATCCTCCGCCGGCAGGCAGAAGCGGTACAGGAGGTGAATGACGAAATCCGCGCCCTTATCGCGGATATGTTCGTTGATCTTGACCGGGAGCGCGGTATCGGCCTCGCGGCGCCGCAGGTTGGAAAATCCATCCGGCTTTTTGTTATTAAGGTTGATGATAATATAGAACGGGTTTTTATAAACCCCCAGATTATCGGGACATCCCAGGAGATGGTACTGTATGAGGAGGGGTGTCTCAGTATTCCGAAGGTATGGGAGAAGATTCTCCGCCCCTCCGGGGTGACGGTTCAGGCTCTCAACGAACGGGGGCGTCCCTTCACCCTTGAGGCCGACGGACTGCTGGCCCGGGTGATCCAGCATGAATATGACCATCTGAACGGCATCCTGTTTATTGACCGTGCAAAACCCGAAGTCCGGGAGAAAGTGGAGACTGCGTTTGCCGAAAAAGCCCGGAAAGAGGCGGAATGGGCCGCAGCTAAGCAAGAAACTGAAAAAACCGGGAGGAAAAAGGGATAATGCTGCGTATCCTCTACGCCGGCACCCCCGATTTTGCGGCCCTGCCCCTTCCGGAACTCGCGGCGGCGCATACCGTTGCGGCGGTTCTGACCAATCCCCCCGCTGTCCGGGGGCGAAAGCGGAACTCCGCGGAACTCGTTCCGCAGCCCACCCCGGTGGCGCTTGCCGCTGAAAAGCTGAATGCCGCCGCGCCGGATCGGCAGCGCATAACCATACTTGCCCCTGAAAAGCTCACTGAAGAGGTACGGGACGCCGTGGCCGCCCTGGAGCCCGACATCATGGTCTGTTTCTCCTACGGTAAAATATTCGGTCCGAAATTCCTCTCCCTTTTTCCCCTGGGGGCCGTCAACCTCCACCCGTCGCTGCTTCCCCGTTACCGGGGGGCCTCTCCGGTACAGGCCGCCATACTCAACGGCGGCAGGGAGAGCGGTATCACCGTACAGCGGATGGTCCGGGAGATGGATGCCGGTGACATACTGCTTCAGGTTCCTCTCTCCCTTGGGGAAACCGAAACTTCCGGGGAGGTGCTGCAACGGGTCGGCGCTTGCGGGGGCGCTCTTTTTCTCGAAGTGCTCCGGCAGATTGAAACCGGAACACTCAAGCCCCTTCCCCAGGATAGTTCCGCTGCAACCTACTGTTCCCTCCTGAAAAAGGAGGACGGTGTAATCAACTGGAACCGCACCGCGGCGGAGATAGACGCGCAGATCCGCGCTTTTTCCCCCTGGCCCGGAACCTTTACCACTGTAAAACGGCCGGGAAAACCGGACGCGATTGTGCATATACACAGGGCATCGGTTTATCCTGAGTCCTGTCCCGACGGAAAGGACTCAGGCGGACAGCTTCCCCCTCCGGGGACTATTATCGGTATAGACAAAAAAGCGGGAATTCTGGTACAAACAGGTAAGGGTGTTCTCGCGCTGCGGATATTGCAGTGGGAAACGAAAAAGAGTCTCCCCTGGAAGGATTTTCTCAACGGTTCCGCTGATTTTATCCAGGCGGTTCTGACGGATGACGCTCCTGATTGCCCCTGATATAGTAAGGATTCTATAATGACTTTTCATTTTTCCGATTTCAGAATGGATTTCCGCTCACTAATGGAAAAATTGCAGCAAAACGGCAAACTGCTTCTGATAACCTGTTTCAGTATTATTATATTGATGGTTCTGATCTGTGTTATTGTGTTTTTTCTCGCCCTCCGGGGATCGGAAGAGGTAATGGTACCCAATATAACCGGCAAGGAGCTCTCCACGGCGCTGCTTGAGCTCCAGGCAAAGGAGCTCTATCCCAAGATACAGCTCCGTTTTTCCGACCATCCCGACGAGAAGGGAACGATCCTCGAGCAGACTCCTGCTCCCGGCGCCATCGTGAAAGCGGGCCGCCGTATCAACCTTATCATAAGCCGGGGGGCTATCATCGACCGGGTTGAAAGCTACATCGGACAGAATGTTGACGAGGTGAAGGTACACCTTCAGTCCCTGTTCACCTCCACCTCGCGGCCTCTTATTGTTCTGTCGGAACCTCCCCTGTATCAGTTTGACCCTTCACCGGCGGGTACGATCCTCCAGCAGAATCCTCCCCCGGATACGGAGATCAGCGATCCCGTGCGGCTTGAACTGGTGGTGAGCCGTGGCCCCCAGAATAATACCGTAAAGGTCCCCAACCTGCTCGGGCTTTCCGTAAATGACACCATGCTGCTGATGAGCCGCAGCAAAGTCGTCTTTGATTTTTCCTCCCGGCCCCCGAACGGACAGGAGATTCCGGGAACAATCGTGTCTCAGCTTCCGGCAGAGGCTTCGGCGGTGAATGCCTACTCCCGGGTAGCCGCAGTGTTTGCCTTTCCCGTTGAACCGAATGACGGAATCATATACGGGATATTTACCCGGGACCTGCCCGCCTATCCCTATCCCCTCAGGTTGAAATTCGAAGCCCTTACCCCCGATGGCGAGCGCTACCAGTTGACCTCCTTTGACCATCCCGGAGGCAGTCTCACAGTGCCTTACGCCGTCCCGGAAGATACGGTGCTGATTCTTTCCATTATGGATAATGAAGCCAGCCGCTATACCGTCACCCCGGAAATGATGGAGTAGGGGACGTCCGTGTACGCCGGCAATTCCCGGTTTGAATCTTTTTGACCCGGTAAAAGCTAACATAGGAGGACGTTCTGTGATACTACAGAGATACACATTCTGGAGCTGCCCAAGGTAAAAGATGAGCGGCAATATATACGGGAAGGGATAACCGGAAAAAAACGGGAAGAGAAGCTGAGGCAGTGGCTGAGATATCTGCACGATATGAATGAGAAGGATCGGATGGACTATCGCGCCCGGATGCATGGAGCCTTTGATGAAGGCCGTTCAGAAGGATTCAGGCAGGGAGCGGAGGAAAAAGCCTGTGAAACCGTACGGAAGCTCAAAGCGATGGGGATTCCGGTGGAACAGATAACAGAGAGTGCCGGTCTCACCCTCGGAGAAATCAGGGAACTGTAGCGTTCCGTGAAGCGTTTTAAATACCGCACATCTTTAGCATCTGTATACGGAATTATTGTGTCTTTTCCTGCCGTGAAGGTATATAACCGGAATCTATCTGATCCGTCTTTTTCATATAACGCAGGAAAGCCGTAAAGACCGGTTCATCAAAAGACTCCCCGATACATGTTTGGAGATAGTCAATCACCTCCTCCGTTCCGGAGACCGTACGGTAGGGACGCTTGGACGTGAGGGCATCGTAAATATCAGCCAGGGCTATAATCGTCGATTCCCAGGGGTATTCTCCCGCTTTTTTTCCGTAATAGCCGGATCCGTCAAGCTTTTCGTGATGGCACCGTATAATATCCTGGAGGTCCGACAATGTCTCGATTGAAGCGACAATATCGGCGCCGATATTTGGGTGGCTCCGTATCGTCTCAAACTCCTCAGGGGACAGCTTTTCCGGTTTATTCAGGATCATCTCGGAAATCCCGATCTTCCCGATATCATGAAACAGCGCCGCAATTTTTATCCTGTCGATCTTCTCAGAAGTAAACCCGAGCTCCTCCGCAGTCCCCACGCAGAACTCCATGACCCGCTGAGAGTGTCCTCTGGTGTATCTGTCCTTTGCCTCCAGCGCCTTTGAGAGCATCGTCACTGTTTCAAGATAATTGTTTTGCAGCTTCTGATACAGCCGCTTGTTTTCAAGCTCGTTGGCCATCATGGCTACTACAATGCGCATAATATAGAGGTTATCAACGCCGAATCCCGAACCTGTGCTCTTGATGACCGTTACCACCCCAAACATCGATTCCTCCGCCGTTACCGGCACGGAGATGCATGATCCGGTGATGTACTGTTCCGTGCAGAGTTCACGATAAAAAACCGTCTCCTCCATGGAGGTTATAATAACGGGTTTCTGTTTTTTAAAAACATATCCGGTAAGCCCCTCGTCTCCGGACATCGGCGGCAGCAGCTCCTCCGATA
>JAISVD010000096.1 GCA_031271875.1 Spirochaetaceae bacterium
CAATGATGAGGACCTTTTTTGTTTCAGCCATACAACCTGCCTCCGTACTGGTTATGTCACGGCAAAGTCGCGAGAACTTTCGCCACCTTCGCGGCACGGGAACTACCAAGGCGCGGATACAGGGGAAACAGCACACATCGGAGGAGGAGGGATTTCGCGTTTATACAGCCCTCAAGATCGTCCCCCAGGGATGCGGCAATGGTCTTTTCAAACGCAGGTATTATATCGATCTCCTTCCGCGCCGCGTACTGTTTTATCTCTTTGTATCCGCTGGACAGAATGACGGGAAAGGAGTAGACCGCCGGTATGACAGCGTCTCCGCTCTGGATAATCGTCCTGTGGCCGCTCCTTGCGGAAGCGCCGCCGGGAACAGGGGCGGCGGTCTCTGCCCCGGTTCCCGTATCTGTTTCGGCCACGGTGTCCGTTTCGGACAGGGACAGAAAACCGCCCCGCTGCATGAGTGAACCAGTGTACAGGGTATGCATCTCCCGGCGGACTCCGTCGTTGCGGGGGCGCTCCTTGAGCTGGACATATCCCAGGGCCGCGTTTATGTCGGGAAGGATATCCGTTACCGGCCCTTCGGCGGCGAGCTTCTTGAGCACTATCCATTCACGGCGGCCCGGAGCCATAAGCACGGCCCCGCCGCCTGCGGTCAGCATATCCTGCTCCTCAAGGCCGAGGATGGAAAAAACGCCGAAGGTTCCGGCCCTCTTCTCCCCCAGTGACGCTCCGGCGCTCTGGGAGATATCCTCAACCACCGGAATCCCCAACTCCAGTATACCTGATATATCGGGAAGAAATCCCAGGGTTTCATGCAGAATAAGAACTTTTGCGCCGTCTTTCATCCCCCCGGCAACGGTTTCAACCGTGACCTGCCCTGTTTCGGCAGCGACATCGATTACCACCGGACGGAACCCGAGTTCCTCCACGGTCTGAAACTGCCACATCGGTGCCAGGGCGGAGAGCAGAACCCCATCCCCGCTACTGAGGTCAAGGGCACGGAATATGTATTTGAGCGCTATGGAGGGGCTGCGCAGGGCAACGGCGCCGTCAACGCCAAAAACCTCCCGCACATACTGTACAAGCTGCGCATTGAGATCCCCGGGGCCGATCTTTTCACCGACCATACAGGTCAGTACGGCATCCATCTCCCTTCTGCGGATAGTAGGACTATACGATTGGATTCTCATAACTCTATCTGTGATATTCCACGAGTTTCTGCAACTCCTTCGCGTTAAAAAGCCTGCGGATATCCAGCATTATGAGATATATACCCTCCTGGCGGATGACGCCATGAATATATTCGGTTCCGATGCCGCTGAGCATCTGGGGAGGCGGCTTGACCTCATCGCTTTTTACCATTACAACTCTTGCGATTCTGTCTATAATGATACCCAGCTTGTTTCCTTCAATATTGAGGATTATAAATCCGCCAAGGAATTCATCGCCCTCCTCGACTTCAGCCTTTTTCAAATGGAAACGTTTATGCAGATTTATTACCGGTATTATTTCACTTCGGAGATTGATAATGCCTTCGACATAATAGGGCGCATTGGGAATTGCGCGGACATCCTGGAGCTTTACAATCTCCTTTACATCCATTATGTCAACTCCATACAATTCTTCTCCCAGTTGAAATGTCACAAGTTGAAATTGCGCATCTCCTATAGCCATATAAAGCCTCCGATAGTAGTTATAGAATAGAATACTATGTAAATCGAAAATCATCAAGTGGCGTATTACCTCAAAATTAATCCGGTTGAAAAAGAAAGAACACATGAGGGTGAGAGAAAAAAGGATACGGAGAATTATTCAGGGATAGCAAAAATACGATACCAGGGATGAAGTTATCACTTTACTTCGAGAGTATCACGAATACTTGACATTACCACCCGGAACAAATGAGTGTATAAATGTGTGGGTTGGAGGATAAAATGACGTTTATACGGTCATTATTCCAATACATGATAAGGTAACAGTTTCTGCCGGTCATCCCTCTAAAGTACGAATAGATCTACCGAAAGAGCGGGCAGAAGGGGCGGGAGATGGTATCCATAAAAACCTTCAGCGCCCCGCCCTTCTCCACCGTCCGGTCGGCGACAAGCGGTATTGTATCAACCACGTTCCCTTCGGCTTCGTAGACCGCGAGGCCATACTGCTGTCCGGCGTAAACAGGAGCTTCCAGCTCCTCCGGGACTTCAAGTCTGCACACAAGTTTTCCCTCAAACTCGCGGGGAACGGTCAGTCTGACTGCCTCGGGTTCAACCAGAGCCGCCGCGCTGTTAGTTCCGAGCCATACCCGCACCGGAGCGCGGCGGGGAACTATTTCGCGGGCGGTATAAAATGAGGCGAAGGCCCACTCCATAAGGGCGGTTCCGTCGGCGTTCCGGTAGCGGGTGCCTTCGGCGGAATTCCGTCCGGGGCCTCCCATGGTGACCGAAAGAAAACGGGTTCCCCCGCGCCGGGCCGTCAGGGCGATATTGTAGCCCGATTCATCGATATATCCGGTCTTGAGTCCGTCACACCCTTCAAGAGTCCTGACGAGACTGTTGGTGGCGTACAGCGTCCGAGAAATTCCGGTGATCGCCCCCGAACGGGTCTCACCGGGTATGTTTTCTCCCCGAGGATAGACCATACTTTCGCGGGAGTGGAAAAGCTCCAGGGATTCCGGAAAGCGGTCAAGATATATCCGGGCAAAGGCGGCGAACTCCCGCACGGTGGTCAGATTCAGCTCACTATATCCCGAAGGCTCCACAAAGGTTGTTGCCTGAAGGCCGAGTTTCCTCATCTCCGCCGTCATCCTCCGGCAGAAAGCCTCAACGGAACCGGAGATATGATACGCTACAGCCACGGCGGCGTCATTTCCCGATGCCACCGCAAGCCCCCGGATCAGCTCCTCCAGAGTAACCAGATGTCCCGGTTCAAGGAACATGAGCGACGAACCCGGCGGCGCATTCATTGCCCAGGATTCGGGCGGCAGTTCGACCACATCGGAAAGCGACACCCCGCCCCGGGCGATCTCCTGAAACACCACATACATGATGGCGATCTTGGTCATCGAAGCGGGAGGGATAATCTCATCGGCGTTTTTTTCAAAAAGAACGCTCCCCGTTGCGGTATCAATGAGAATAGCTGACCGGGCATACAGAGTGAGTTCAGGAGGGATCGTCTCGTAAGGCAGCGCCGACAACGGCTCCGCATCATATCCGGCATTCCTGAGAAGCAGCCTAAAGTCAGCCTGTTCCTCAGGAGAAAGCGGAGGCGCTTCCGGGGGAAGCGCGGAACGGGAGGCATATACCAGTATAAGGGCAAAGGAGAGTGAAAAACAGAACAGTGCGATCCCCGCAGGGATCCAACCTGTTTTCTTTTCCCGGCGGAACCGCACTGCTCTCTTTTCTGGAGAATCTTTCATCGGCCTTGAGTCCGTCAGAAATCCGCGAGCTTCGGAGCCCGTGGATAGGGGATCACGTCCCGGATATTGCCGATGCCGGTTATATACTGGAGAAGCCGTTCAAACCCGAGGCCGAAGCCCGAATGGGTCACTGTCCCGAACCGGCGGAGGTCCAGATACCACCAGTACTCATCAGGGTTCAGCTCCAGAGAAATCATACGCTCCTTCAGTACATCGTAACGCTCTTCACGCTGGGAACCGCCGATGATCTCACCGAGCTGGGGAACAAGGACATCCATGGCCCGCACGGTTTTCCCGTCATCGTTGAGCTTCATATAAAAAGCTTTTATCT
>JAISVD010000199.1 GCA_031271875.1 Spirochaetaceae bacterium
AGGCGATCATCTATGCGGTAAAACTCCGGTTCCGCCCGATCCTCATCACCACATTGACAACGATACTGGGTATGCTGCCCATAGCGTTCGCTATCGGAGACGGAGCGAATATCATCCAGCCCCTGGGAATCGCGGTCTCAGGTGGGCTCACCTTCTCCACCTTCTTCACGCTCTTCATGGTACCGGTGATTCTCAATTTCGTCGGGCCTATCCGCAAGGGGAATTAGGGCGTTATCAGCTCCCCGAGAAAGCGGTTCAGGAAGAGCAGCCCCTCACGGGTAAGCCCCACGGTGTCAGCTTCTCCTGTTTCACCGCTGCCAAAGGCGAGTCCTCGCTCTTTCCAGCGGGAAAGGGCGGGTTCGATACAATCATCCAGAGGAACACCAAAACGGCGAAAAAACACATTCCGGCTTATCCCCTCCCGTTTGCGCAGCCCCATCATGAGATATTCGAAGATAAGGGTTTCCCGGTCGATATACTCTGTTTCAGGAGAGACTAAAGGGTTCTTGAGCCACGCCGCAATATCTCTGGTATTCGTGTACCGGATCGCGGCGGGAGGTTCCCCAGCGGCCGGCAGCGGATGAGGAGGTATATCCCCGCCAAAGAGGGTTCCCACCGCTCCCGGCCCGATCCCGAGCCAGGACTCCATATTCCAGTAAACAAGATTGTGGACGCTCCGGTGAGACCCGGATATGGCGAAATTCGAAACCTCATACTGTTCAAATCCCGCGTTTTCAAGGAGATCCCTGCCCGCCAGCCACAGTTCATCCCCCGCCTCCAGCAGCGCCTGTTCAAAAACGGGGTCCGAAACGCACCGCCTTCCCAGGGGCGTTTTTTCCCCGATGATGAGGGAGTACATCGAAACATGAGAGGGCCCGAATGAAAGGAGCTCCCCCAGTCCGGCAAGAAACCCGGAGCGGGTTTCACCGGGAAGCCCCGCGATGATATCCGCGGAAAAGCTCCCATGCCAGTGTCTCGTTATGAGATTCAGCGCTTTCAGAACTGTTTCCCGCGCGCCCAATCCAAGCTCAGAGCGCGGCGCTGCGGAGCGCCTTCCACTGGCCCTGAGCGCATTCCCGTCGAGGGACTGCACCCCCAGGGAAAGCCTGGCAGCGCCCCCGGAGCTGACCGCATCAAGCCATTCCGCAGTGATATCCCCGGGATTCGCCTCGACGGTTACCTCCGCCGCCCCCGGGGACAGAGCTTCAAGCAGCCGGAAAATCTCCTCCGGGGGCAGCAGACTCGGCGTACCCCCGCCGATATAGACGGTGCGCCAGGAACTGCTTCCCGTCCCGGTTCCTGCGGATTCCCTCAGGAACCGGGCCTCCCGGAGGAGAGCGTCCACAACCCTGCCCGGCAACTCTGCGGGGGACAGAGCTGCGGAATCCGCAGCGGAATCCGCGAATGAATGTATCGGAAGGGAAAAAAAATCACAGTAATCGCATCTGGATAAACAGAAGGGAATATGTACGTACAGGGAAAGGGGGGCCATAAAACTTACAGCGGCGAAAAGCGTCCCGGCGGCCAGTACCGAAGAAACACCTTTCCGGTTATCCGGGAGGCGGGGACAGAACCCCAGAGACGGGAATCAACGGGACCGATTCTGTTATCGGCCAGGAGGAAATACTCATCATCCCCCAGCACGACCTCCCCCATGGTCCCGGAAAAAGCCAGTTCCCGGGACCAGTTTTCCGGGAGGCCGGTAATCAGTACGTCGTAGGTATTTTCAGCCAGCTCGAATTCGGTCAGGAAATAGGACGACCCGGAAGGTCTGATATACAACACGAAGTTATCCATATAAATGGTATCCCCCGGCAGGCCGATAAGACGGCGGATGCAGGAGGATTCCCCCATAAGAGTACTGTCCGAAAAGGGGAATACCCGCTGGAAGGTAAAAAAACCGGCGACCGCATCGGCAAATCGCCTGACAGGTCCCATCCCTGCGGGATAAAGCGGGGCGACATACACCATATCCCCCCGCAGCGGCTGAATAAAACCGGTCAGCCCGCCGACCTCACCGCTGTCCTGCCGGGAGTCCCGGCTGCGCAGGGGGGTAACCATCAGGCAGTCCCCGGTCAGAAGTTCAGGGGTCATACTGGAAGAACCGGTCTTCACCGACCACACAAGGAATGTACCGATAAGAAACGACAGAATACAGAGAAGGCCCACAAGCACAAAAAAGATGAAAATACGGTGCCGTATCTCTTTGCGGGACACATATGAATAATTATACCACTTCTTCGCCATGTATCTCAGGATACCACAGGAAAACAGTCGTTGACAAGTCCGGTCAGTGTTTCTATACTACACTGTGATGAGTACCGGCGGCACCAAACTGATTGCGAAAAACAAAAAGGCCTATTTCAATTATACTATAGATGATACAATTGAATGCGGAATTGAACTCAAGGGTACTGAAGTAAAATCGGTAAAGGAAGGGAGTATTGCCTTTCCCGACGCTTTTGCCGAAATTATACAGGACGAAGTGTGGGTAAAAAATCTGCATATCTCCGAATATGTGTATTCTTCCGTGTTCAACCACGATCCCGGCAGACCAAAAAAGTTGCTGCTCCACCGTGAAGAGATCAAGCGGCTCAAACGCAAGGTCGAGGAAAAGGGATTTACCCTCATTCCATTGGATTTTTACCTGAAAAACGGACGTGTGAAGGTTACACTGGGTATATGTAAAGGAAAAAAACAGTTTGACAAGCGCGCGGACATCCGTGACCGTGACTTGAACCGGGATATGCAGCGGGAATTCCGGAGAAAACTGGACGGATAAGCGGGACAACAGTCCGGTTCGGAAATATAATTAAGGAGTAATATGAAGAAAAAGATATTGAGTTCACTTGTAGTCTTTTTCGCATTATTCTCTTTCTGCCACCCGCAACAGAACGGTATTCCTGTCGAATTCTATGCTGTTACCTCCTCCTCCGGCGATGAGGAGATGATAAAACTTACCCAGGATCTGTTGTTTTCCTATATAGCCGAGATGGACAGATACCGCCTCATAGACAAGCGGGACACCCCCTACTCCGCCGAGAGGGTATCCTCAGACTTTAACGGCTATGTATTCTGGGCCTCCATAGAGGAAGCCGGAGGCTGGGTATTTACCCTCTATCTCAGGTCTGCGGCACTCAATATCACCAAGACCGCAGGAAAAACCTACGATAACTACTACCGGATACTTCTGGAATCGCGGAACCTGGTAATCTCTCTGTTCGACTCCCTCCAGGCCGAAGAGCAGGGAACAAGCCCTCCCCTTACCCTCAGCGTCGATACCGAACCGGGAAGAAACATCCGGTACAGTTCAGTACCGATAACAACCCTCGAAATCCTGTCGGGGAACTGGAAGGGGGAGGAGGGCATCGAAAAAATTGTTATCCTCCGAGGGGGAAGAGGTTTTGTCATTTTCAACAATGGCGTGTCCATGAATATCAGTGTAACGATCAGGGACGGAGTGATGACCGCCGCACAGCAGGGGCGTTCAAACGCCGGTTTCTACCCCGATATCCCGAGGACAACCGCCCTGGTGGCGGCGGAAACAGCCCCGCCGATCTCCTGGCGTATGCAGCTCTCACGGGACAACTCGGTGCTGTTCGGGGAAAAGACGACCATCGAACCGGTATATCAGGATGATACGGTGGTCTCCACCAGAAGCGTAAAAGTCCCGGTAGTCTGGCAGCGGCAGTGACCGGATAGCCAGACACAACACCCTTCAAATTACCGCAATAAACTTGACTGTACGTATCATATATATTAATATAATACGTACAGGAGTGTTTTTATGGAAACAAAATTAACTCTCAAACTTGATAAATCTGTTATAGATTCCGCAAAAGAATATGCAGAAGAGAATAATCGAAGCCTGTCAAAGCTGGTTGAAGATTATTTCAGAAATCTTGTTTCTGAAGAAAAATCCCCAAAGAGATACTCCCCTCTTGTAGAAGAGTTAAGCGGAGTAGTATCTGAAACAGATTTAAAATATACGGATTATGTAGAATATCTGGAAAAGAAATATGAGTAAAAAAATATTTGTAGATTCAGATATAATACTCGATCTTCTGTGCAAAAGAGAACCATTTTATGCGTATTCCGCAGAGCTGTTTACTTTGGGAGATATGGAAGAGGTCGAATTATATACGACATCGTTGGTTTTTGCAAATGTGTTTTATATTTTAAGAAAAATACGGGGAAATGAAAAAGCGAAAGAGTTATTGAGGAAGTTACGGATATTGCTGCGGATAATTCCTGTCGGAGAAAACAGTGTTGATCTGGCGTTGAATTCATCATTCAACGATTTTGAAGATGGATTACAGTATTTCACCGCGCGGGAGCAGGGGTTTAAGGTATTACTGACAAGAAATACAAAAGATTATAGAGTAAAGGATGTACTGATACAAACAGCGGAAGAATATATAAAAATGAGGCGGAACAGCAGGTGATGCAGCGCTTACACCTAGAGCGAGCGCATAGTTTTAACAGTCCCTGATAAGCCCAATCGATGGAATATTTTTCAGGTATACCCGATCCGCGGAAGGAAACAAACAAAAAATATCCATTGGATGAAGTAGTGGCCATAACCATATTGGCGGTGTTGTCGTTTGCCGCCGGATGGGAAGATATTGAGCGGTACGGCAACGCAAGCGCGGTCAGATAAAGAGAGTACCAGTTCCGTTGCAGGAAGCATCAAACAATTGGCTTGGGATGAATCTTATTTGGAACAGTTACTCTTTAACTCCTCCTTTACGTCCGTTCAGGATTCCCCTTGAAAACTATGCGCTCGCCCTATGGCTTTATAGTCCGATATTTTATTACAGCAATTCTCATTTTGCCCCTTATATAGAATTACTGAGCTCTGTCCCCGTTCAGGTCCTCTCCGGTTTGCTATTTTTTATTGTTTTTCATGTTGATTTGATTCAATCTTACCGGTAAAATATGTATTATACATAGTAGGTTTGGGGCTATTCTGAGAAAAAGGGGATGTAATGCCGAAGACTAAAATACCATTCGCGCATATTGCCAAGGTAATCAGGCTTCTCGACGGGAAGGAGCGGCGGCGTCTTTTTATTGTAATGATCGGGGCGGTTCTGCTGGGAGGAATCGAAATTGCCGGCGTCAGTTCAATTATGCCCTTCATAGCGGTGGCGTCGAATCCCGGAATGATTACCACAAATGAATATCTCCATTGGGCATACACCGCATTTCATTTTTCTTCGGAAACAACATTCCTGATTGCCCTCGGGGTACTGATGCTGTTTTTTGTTATCCTGCGAAACGCCTTCAGCGCCCTGCTGATGTATATACAGGTACGTTTTACTCAAGGGTGCAGGCACAGCCTTTCCCTCAGGCTCTTCAAGTATTACCTTGGACAGGATTACGCATTTTTTCTTGGTAAAAACAGCTATGAATTCTCAAAAAACATCAATAATGAAATAGAAAATGTGATAAACGGAACGATCCTGCAAATGGTCAATATTATGACCTTCGGCATACAGATATTGCTGCTCGGTATATTCCTGTTTGTGGTGAATCCTTTAAGCACTCTTTTCATTTTTATCCTGATCGCTTTTATTTACACCGCCATATTCGTCGGTACAAAGAAAAAACTGAACAGGCTTGGAAGAGAGCGGTATGAGTTATTCACCGAACGGAGCCGTATCGTAAATGAAGCGTTCTGGGGCATCAAGGATGTAAAAATTTCGGGGAACGAGCGGATTTTTTATAATTCCTTTGGTCCGGTCTCCCGCTGCTTTTCAAAAAACACCGCGGCGGAAGAAGTTATCGGGGTCATGCCGAAATATGTGCTTGAAGCGGCCGGATTTTCGGCAATCCTCCTTTGCATCATGCTCCTGATGGTCAACTCCGATGGGGGATTTTCAAGCGCGATTACCTCTATAGGCTTATACGCCTATGCAGGATACCGGCTGATGCCGGTGATGCAGCAGTTTTTCCGCTCCGTTACAAAGCTGAAATACAGCGCTTCCGGGACGGAGATGATAATAAAGGAATTCAGGATACGGAAAACGGCGCGGCCTCTCCCCTATCCCGATATCACAGCGATGCCGTTTACAGACAGCATACGGCTTGATCACATTGTATTTACCTATCCGGGAAAGGAGCAGCCGGTGATCAATGATATCTCTCTGGAGATCAGGGCAAACACCCTTTCCGGATTCTGCGGTACCACAGGATCGGGAAAAACCACAACGGTGGATATCATTCTCGGGCTGCTGCGCCCGGATTCCGGGACAATTGCGATAGACGGCGTTCCCCTCACCCCGGAGAACCTCAACTCCTGGCAGAAAAATATCGGCTATGTACCGCAGAATATCTACCTTTCAAATACCACCATCGCCGAAAACATCGCCTTCGGAATTCCCAAAAAAGAGATAGACCTTGAAGCCGTACACCGTGCCGCGGTGATGGCCCAGATTCACGACTTCATCACCGCCGAACTGGAACAGGGATATGAAACAAAGGTGGGCGAACGGGGCATCTGCCTTTCCGGGGGACAGAGGCAGCGTATCGGGATCGCCCGGGCGCTGTACACCAATCCGCGGCTGCTTGTCATGGACGAAGCCACAAGCGCGCTGGACAATAAAACCGAAACCGATGTCATGAGCGCGATCGATAACCTTGCCGGAAAAAAGACGATCATACTCATTGCCCACCGTATTACCACCCTCAGGAAATGCGATGTCATCTTTCAGATCACCAAGGGAAAACTGACTGCCCAGGGTACATACGATCAGATGTTCAGGGATGAATAAGGGAGCCTTCAGATGTACAAGAAAAGAAATATCCCTTACAAATTAGTGTCCGCTGTTATAACCTGCTGCGTTTTTACCGGGCTGGCCCTTTCCGGGCCGGATATCTCCGCCCAGTCGTTTACCTTTTCCGAGATATGGGCTTATCTGATGAGCGGAGAGGAAAAAACCTATACCCCCGGAATGCCGGTAAGCGATATCGGCTATTTCGGCGCGGGGATCAGCAGTTTCGGGAAACTGGCAGATGTTCCGGACCGGGCAAAAATAAAGGGCTTTAACGGACGGGTACACCTGGTGGTGGCGCAGGTGACAAACAGGGCGCTCAACCATTTCTGTATCGACCCGGAACTTCCCATCAGGAACAGGCTTATCGATGACATCGCTGCGGCGGCGGTTCCCTATGACGGGGTTCAGATAGACTTTGAATTGATTCCTCCCGAAGACAGGGAAAACTACTATTCATTTCTTTCGGAACTCAAAGAGCGGATAGGGTCGAGAATACTCAGTGTCGCCATTCCGGCGCGTACCAGATACATCAAAGACGCCTATGAGTATGAACGCCTTGCGGAAGTTGCGGATAAAATCCTTATAATGGCCTACGATGAACACTGGAGTACCAGCGCCCCCGGTTCCATAGCCTCCATAGAGTGGTGCGAGCGGATTACGGCCTATGCAGTGCAGAAAATTCCGCCCCACAAACTGATAATGGGTATGCCTTTTTACGGACGGGCCTGGGCCAGCGCCAATCCCGCAAAGGCGTACAGACATCCGACCCTTCAGCGGCTCATAGAAGAGAAGGAGATAACCCGGATATCCCGCACAAACCATATACCCCATTTCACCTATCAGGAGACGGTCACGGTGAGCGTGTATTTTGAAGACCGCATTTCGGTACTCAAGCGCACGGAGATGTACCACAGGAAGAACATTCGCAATATCGG
>JAISVD010000205.1 GCA_031271875.1 Spirochaetaceae bacterium
CAACAGAAATCCATCGTTCCTATTGATATGGGTTGATACATGATAATATGCATCAACTACTATTTTTCTGTTCTTTCTCATATGGAGTAGTATCGTCGGAGATGATTGTTTTTCAGTTCATTTCACAGGGTTATGAGAGAAACTCGTCATTTATAGCTCTGTCCCTAGAAAATTGATATATAACATAATAAAATCTGAAAGGTATTATTTCATTTCTTTGTTTAACTCAGAGCCTTTCCTATTTATGCCTCTTTACAGTGGCTCTGCCCACGGATTCCAGATAAAGGATACCTACCAACCATTTTAAAGCTCTGTCCCCCGTCTGCCTCACATCTTCCTCACGAGCTCTGTCCCTCTTCAGCTCTTCTTCTAAACACCCTTGAGAAAAACCGGCGCCCGTGCTATTCTTTCGAATATGAATGAACCGCCTGTGCTGCGCATTTCCGAACTGACCGAACATATCAGGGCTATTCTTGAAGGGAGTTTTCCTGCGGTGATACTTGAGGGGGAGATTTCCAACTGCCGCCCTTCATCCACCGGACATCTGTATTTTACGCTGAAGGATGAAACCGCTGCGATTTCAGCAGTGATGTTCAAGGGACGCTCCCGGTTTCTCACCTTTACCCCAAGGGACGGTATGCTTGTTCGGGTTTCAGGGGCTGTGTCGGTGTATGCCCAGCGGGGCACCTATCAGATCATAGCTGAAACAATGGAGGAGGCGGGAACCGGCGATATCCTGCGGATGCTGGAGGAGCGGAAGCGGCGTCTCGCGGAGGAGGGGCTGTTTGACAGCGGACGGAAGCGGAAGCTGCCCTTTTTCCCCAAAACCATCGGGGTCATTACGAGTCCCACAGGCGCGGCGGTGCGGGATATCATTCAGATTATCCGGAGGAGGAATCCGGCGGTTTCGGTTATTGTATGTCCCGCACCCGTACAGGGCGAGGAGGCCGCCGCCATTCTCGTACGGCAGCTCAGGATCGCGAACAGGTTCAATCTGGCGGATGTACTCATCATCGGGCGGGGCGGCGGTTCCCTGGAAGATATGCTTCCCTTCTCCGACGAACAGCTGGTGCGGGCCATTGCCGCATCGGATATCCCGGTTATCAGCGCCGTGGGGCACGAGATAGACTGGGCGCTTTCCGATTTTGTGGCGGATGTGCGGGCCCCTACCCCTTCGGCGGCGGCGGAACTCGCAGTACCGCTGCTGGATGAGATATATGATGCCATTGAGACAGACAGCTCCCTTCTGGAACGGGAGATACGCTACAAAATCGAACGGATGAGACTGACCCTGCGGTCGTTTACCCCGGAATCGATGGAACTCAGGTTCAGGAAAATCGCCCAGCCGACGCTGCTCAGGTTTGACGATGCAAAGGAGGCCCTGCTGGGGGGCTTTTCGGAACATATCCGGCAGATGAGAAACCGTATCGCCCTGCTGACCGCCACGCTTGAGGGCGGAAGTCCCCGGCGAATCCTCGCCAGGGGCTACGCCATGGTGCGGGATGCGGTGACGGGAAAGATCATCAGGGCTGCGGGAGATACAGAACCGGGGACTTCTATTGAAATCATCCCGGCAGAGGGGCGGATTACCGCGCAGGTTACCACAATAGACGGCGATTGACTTCGGTTAATGTACGATTATTTATGGGAGAAATGATATAGTGAAAAACTTTGATGAACGGCTGGAACGGCTGGAAAAACTGAGCGATTCGATAAACGATCCCGGCATCTCCCTCGAAGAGGCGCTGAAGGTTTTTGAAGAAGGTATAAAACTCGCGAAGGGGCTTGAAAAGGAGCTGGACAAACTGGAGGGCAGGGTTCAGTCACTGATCAACAACCCGGTGATGCCCGAGGACAAGCCCGAACTGGACCTGTTTTCAGTGATGGACGGGGAGTAGAACGCTGCCGTGAACACTTCAGTGTACAGACCGATACAGCCCCTGCCCCAGGAGGTCGCCCGGAAGATCGCTGCGGGAGAGGTCATAGACCGTCCGGCGGCGATTGTGAGGGAGCTCCTTGATAATGCCATCGATGCAGGAGCGTCTTCGGTTATTCTGGAACTTGACGAAGGGGGTATCGGCAGGATACGGGTCGTTGATAACGGCTGCGGCATGACCCGGGAGGACCTGGAATGCTGCGCCCATCCCCATACCACAAGCAAAATATCCACCGAGGATGACCTGTTCTCCCTTTCCACCCTCGGGTTCAGGGGAGAGGCGCTCTCCTCTATCTCGGCGGTGAGCAGAATGGAGATCATCTCTGTACGCAAAGGCGGAACCCCCTGGAAACGTGAAACCCGTCCCGCGGCGGAGTTCCGGCACGGGACGGAGCTCTGTCCCCCACAAGGTCCTCCTGCGGCAAACCACGGGCCGCGGATATCCCCGGCAACCCTGGCAGAGGGGACAGTGGTTCAGGTTTCGGCGCTGTTCGAGAATTTTCCGGCCCGGCGGGTGTTTCTCAAACGCCCCGCCAGCGAGGGACAGCTCTGCCGCCAGACCTTTATCGAAAAAGCGCTTCCCTGGCCGCAGATAGCCTTCAGGCTGGTAATGGACGGAAAGCAGAAGCTGAACCTTCGCGGCGGACAGTCCCTGAAGGAGCGCTATCTCGCGGCTATGGAGCACCACGAACCGGATATCTTTTTTCACGAGCAGAAACACGAACAGGAGGGGTTCTCCTTCACCCTGATCCTCGGACAGCCCGAGGTGTCAAGGAGCGACCGCAAGCATATATACATTTTCATTAACGGCAGGCGGATATGGGAGTATGCCCTGGTTCAGGCGATTGAGTATGGCGCACAGGGGTATTTTCCCAACGGAACCCACCCTGTAGCGTGTTTATTTCTTCAAGTGAACCCGTCGCTCATCGATTTCAATATTCATCCCGCGAAAAAAGAGGTCCGTTTCAGGGACATGGGGCCGGTACACCGGTCGGTAAGTTCCACCGTCCGGGAATTCTACCGCAGCCTGTCGGTGGCGGCCCTTGTACGGGACACCACTGAGCTGCGCGGCGCAGCTCCGCAACGCGGCGCAGAGCTGCCAGGAATAATGGAAAACCGGGACGGGGAAAGCCTGGGCAACTACGGGTTTATTTCCCCGGTCTCCAGACCGGGGAGAAGCGGGTACGGAGAATCCTATACAGGGGAAAAGAGAGTTCCGTATGGCAAAAACCAGGGGGACAGAGCTCGTACCTTCCCCGACGGACGGGGATATACGCCGGGGATTTCCCCTTCGGAAGCCTACGAACGGCTCACATCAGGAGCGGACACCGGGCCTGATGTATCGCAGGTACTTCCGAAGGAGAGGGAAATCCCCTTCCGTTATCTGGGACAGATCATGGGAGTATTTCTGATAGCCGAATCAGAGGGTACGCTCTATCTTATCGACCAGCACGCGGCTCATGAACGGATACTGTTTGACCGGATTATGGAAAACCAGGGAACCAGGCAGGAACTCCTGATTCCCTATATCATCGAAACCGAGTCCGAAGAGGATGAGCGCTATCTCGATTCCCGCCGGGAGGAGCTTGAAGCCGCAGGGTTTTCCGTCAGCAGCCGGGGAGACGGAAGCTGGGAGATATCCTCGGTTCCGCAGAACTGGAGCGGAACCGAGGAGGAGCTTGCCGCCGACATCCTGAAAAACCGGCGGATATCGAAGGATCTTATCTATGATATCGCCGCATCAGCGGCCTGCCGCGCCGCAGTCAAGGATGGTGATTTCCTTGACGATGCCACGGCGCGGGAGCTTGCGGAGCAGACCTTTGCGCTCTCGGACCCTCACTGCCCCCATGGCCGCCCAATCTGGGCGGTGATAACCAGGGAGCAGATGTTTGCCCTGGTAAAGCGGAGTTGAAACCGGGGCTATAAGCTCTGTCCCCGGTTACTTTCCCGGCGCCCGGCGGTTATACCGGAAACGACTGTTCCATTGCCGCCGGAGCGGCGCGACGATGACGTCCGAAGCTCTGTCCCTCTATTATGCTTGATCAATTCCTTTTACATACCTGCTTCAGATAATACGCGCCGCAATACTCCCACTCCTCAGCACGTCTTACTAACCCGGCCTTTACCGCATTCTCATCTATAGTATTCACTCACCCGAAGATACCCTGTAATACTTTCAGTGATAAAACGATACTTCTTTTGAGCCTCCTTGAGTACCTTAATGAAAAGGAGTCTGGCGGTTTTAATACAAAGAAATCCATCGTTCCGATTGATATGAGTAGAGCTCAAATTCAGCAGCAAAAACCGAGCAAAAAAAAACTAGTACACCTTTAAGTCTTTTTATAATTCTATAAGTTATATTTTTGCGCAGACTTTATTCAGACACAAGCTCTGTCCCCGGAGATTCACCCTCAGACTCCCCCTCCGGAGCCACCGCATCCAAATCCGCCGCATCTATCGAATCCAGCAGCCGCTGTAGTCTGTCCGTCTCCTCCCGTTCCTGCCTGATCCGCTCCTCTGCATAGGAACCTGAATCACCACCGGAAATCGCCGCGTTTTCCCGGGCGTTCAACTGTTCAGCATCCGTCAGGACCTCTTCGACAGCTTCGTCCCCTATCCCTGAACGGATCAGGGCGGCTTCCCTCGCGGAGAGATACTCCTCATACAAACGTACAGCCTCCGCGTCCTCCCGCACAGCCCGTACCGGGTCTTCCAGACGGGATGCCCGTTGCTGCTCCTCAAGCAGTGACTCCCCGGAGGCGCGCAGCTCCGCAGCAGACCTGGCGGCCTCCGCATCAAGGCGCCCATCCATGGACGCAGCTGCGGCGGAAAGCTGCCCCGACTCAAGCCACTGGGCGTGAATCAGTGCCTCTTCCGCCGACCGGGCCGAATCCGCATCTATCCGCCGCTGCTCCGCCGCCAGAGAGAACTCCTCCTGCTCCCGCCGCTCCCGTTCCGCATCCTGCGCCGTAAGCTCCGCTTCTATAAGGTTCTGAACGGTAAGAATCGTCTCATGCTGGGGGGACCCGGCATCTATCTCCAGATACCGGGTATAGTCCACCGACGCCTCCGCAAGCCGGTTCATCATCAGTCTGGCGTTTGCCCTGTTCAGGAGCGCCCCGGCATGGGCAGGGTCTTCCGCAAGTACCTGCGAGTAAAAGCCCTCCGCCGCGGAGTAGTCCCCGAGCATATACGCAGCATTGCCTGAATTATAGTACAGAACCTTCCTGTCGCCCCCTCCGGAGGCGATCCCCTGAGCAAACGCATCCAAAGCCCGTGTATGCTCACCGGTCTGATGGAGCGCAAGCCCCAGATAATTGAACACATCCTGCTCTGCGGCGAAACGCGCCTCCGCAAGGGCCTCCTCAAGCAGGGGAACGGCATCCGCCGGCTTGCCCGACAAAAACAGCTCAATCCCCTTCCGGTACGCGCCGGAGACATCACCGGCTTGTCTTTCAGACAAGTCACCGGACTGTGCTTCAACGGCAGCGCCGGGGAAACAGAGATATATGCTTATACAGAAAAACAACACAAACCTGTGAAAAAAATCGTTCAAGAACCTCTCCTCTCATTTGTTCCGTTAATCACGGAACAGGATCCCGCAGCCCCTTAGCATCCCGGAAACTTGAGTTTTTTGAAGTTTCCCCTAATAAGGAATGTAATTTCACCGCAAGGTTTGACATATCGTAATAAAAAATGTACCATTTCTACAAGCGTATAATTGTAGTATACAATTATACGTGCTGCTGTTTGGAGGATTACGGAAATATGTCAATTCAGCTCGTTATTATTCTCATTCTGGCAACCGGTGTGGGATTTCTTGCTTGGTTCGTCATAAAATCGTTGATAGTTCCCACAAAAATCGATGGAATTGCGAAGCTCCTCAAGCAGGGAAAAACAACGGCAGCGATAAAGCTCGGCAAGAACCTCTCCTCTAAAAACCCTCGGGACGCCGAAACCCACTACCTGCTGGGCAAAGCGTACCTGGCGGATAAAAAACCGGAGCTGGCGCTCATGGAATTCAAGATCGTTAACCAGAACGCCATTTTCGGAAAAACCATACCGGAAGCTGAATTCCGCAAAACCATAGCCCAACTGTACATCAAATATAACCAGCCTGAAGAAGCGCTCAAGGAGTATCTGCTTCTGGTCAAACTGGAACCGGGAAACGCCGATTACTATTATAATATCGGCAATCTCTTCGAAAAGCGTGAACGTTCCGACCAGTCCATCGCCTACTACCAGAAAGCCATCGAGGCAAACCCCAAACACATAAAAGCCCATGCGGCGATGGGTCTCCTCCTCTACCGGGGAAAACAGATCGCCGAAGCAAAAAAAGAGATCAATACCGCAATATCCCTGGACCCCAACGCATATGCATCATATTACTACCTCGGAAAGATCCTCAAGGAATCGAAGGACTATGTAGGCGCGGTAAACGCCTTTGAAAAATCCATGAGGGACCCCGAATATCGGCAGAAATCGATGATTGAACGGGGTATCTGTTACTTCAGCGCAAACAATATCGAAAAAGCGGTAGCGGAATTTGAGCGCGCCATCACCGCATCCCAGGAGGAATCCTCTCAGGATACACTCTACGCCCGCTACTTCCTCGCGTCCTGCTACGAA
>JAISVD010000218.1 GCA_031271875.1 Spirochaetaceae bacterium
GGCCCTTGCTGTCGGCGGCTGCAGGAATTACCGAGGGGGAAAGCCTCCCGTAACCGCTCCACAGGAAGCGTCCGTCCTCAAGGAAGTGGAGCTGTCCGTAGTTGCTGCTGGAAAATACGGGACCGAGGGTACGGATCTGATCGTAAATGAGCTGACGCCGTTCAAGCTCATCATCCACAAGCTTACCGGGAGAAACGGTAAGGGCCACAAAATTTCCTGCCCTGGGCATTCCCCGGGAATCCATGTATTGCAGAATAATATAGTCCTCCCTCCGAATCTGCATGGTCAGGGAGGTACCCTCAAAAGCGTACTGCCGGGGGGCGGTCTTTAGTATCCCGGAATAAGAGGAGGAGTAGTCCATTCCGGCGGACATCACCTGCACGATACCCGTATCGAGCCCCGGATTGAATCCCCAGGAGTAATGTATCGCTTCGGGATTAATCTGTTCCGAATCGATCATACTCTTGTAGCTTTCGGGGTACCAGTTTTTTCCCAGCACCGATTCAAGGAGCGCGTCTGTTTCATATTCCGTTGAGGTGTCTTCCACGGATGTCTCAAGCTCGTTATACAGCCGGAGATTATAGGAAAAACACCAGCCAGAGGTTCCGGCGGAGGTGAGGACATGCAGCCACTCCCCTTCCATGGGGGAATCCCCCATCATGACGGGAATCCCCTTTCCTTTTGCAAGTACCTTGATGACCTCGTTTTCCCGGAGCCGATAGACCTGGCGGGAGGTATTGTCCGGATCGAACCGGACGGGCAATCCGTCAAGGGCTACCCGCGCATATATATGAAGGAATTCTTCCATTGACGCACTGAACTGCGCCGCCTCCCTTTTTGAGGAGAAAAGCCGTATCTGCCAGAGGGGGACCTCCCGTTTTTCCTCCTTTTCGGTAATTCCTATAACATATACCTGGCTGATATTCGATTTAATATAAACGGGGACAATAGCCCCGGCGTAGAGATTTTCTTCCGGAAAGCTCCACTGGAGCACACCGTATCCGAGCAGGTTTGAACAGGAGGTAACAATAACAGATAAAACCAGCGCGAGAACCGGGACGGCATATCGATGTGGTAATTTCTTCATAAAAAAATGATACCACAAGAACGGAGGGTACCGCAACACGTCCGGAAAAAGAGCTGTTCACACCGCCCCGTCCGGGCCGCTACCGCAGCAGGAGTTTTCTGTTGTCAACAGCGGCGAGCATCCAGAAGCAGATACAGAAACGGAATGATTCAAGCCGGGTAAGTTCCGTATCGAGGACGCTGCCCGCAAGCATGGCGGAGATCACCCCCTTCTGTTTGCCTGAAAAGGGCACAAACCAGCCCATCAGCGCATCCGCCCCGTCAGCGGAGAAAGCGAAGTCGAGCACAAGCCGGAAAAAGCCGGTATCCCGTATCTTCCTGTGTTCCCGCACCTGTTCAAACAGATCCTCCAGAAGTTCCGGCAGAATGGAATTGTCCGCGATATAGCGGGAATAGGGCCTGTAAAATATCTTCTCGAACCCCATGAGGGTGGAAAGTGCCAGGATAACTTCGTGAAGCACATCCTCGACGTCAAAATCCAGACGGAGAATATCGAGCAGGATCGGCAGGGAGGTGGTATTGCTGTATATCTCCATCGCGCGGATTCCCCATAAAAGCAGATGGGGATTTTCCGTCGCGGCGAGGCATTCGGCGATGACCATCTGTCCCCGGGAATCGTTGAGCCTTGCCAGAGCGACCATGGATTCCCCCGCAAGCATATAGTCGTCACTGTTTACCGCTGTCCTGAGCGCTGCGGCGGCATCGCGGATACGGAATATCCCCAGCAATCTGGCCGCGAGATAGGCGGTAGTATATTTTCCCTGTTCAAGTTCCGCCACAACCGTTGTTATGGCTGCCGGAGAGAGGGAGGGAAGGCTTTCCATGCTGCTGAGCGCTTCAGCACGCACCGCAAAACGGGGGGAGGAGAGATGGGTAATCAGCTTTCCTTCGGCGACAGCGGTATTTGACTCCCTGAGTTCCGCGAGCAGTTCGGTCTCCTTCCGGGGATCCTCGGCGTAACGATCAAGCCGGGAAAGCAGATTCAGGGCCCGCAGGTCCCGGGGTGAAAAAAACATACCTATGGTGTTCCGCAGGGAGTAGCTGCCCATGCTTTTCAGTTTAAGCTGGAACCAGAGCGCACAGGCTATGATGAGTATCTGCATGATAAAATAGATTCTGAAGACCACCACCGGGGAAAACCCGATACGTGCAAGGATATCGAGGATTACTCCGCCGAAAAGGGCTCCCGCAGCCCCGGTTCCGCCCATGATGAAAAAATAGAGGATACTCAGGTCCATCACCGCCTGCTGGGGGATCAGGGAGAAGAAGTAGGTCTGGGCAGCGCTCTCCTGTCCTGAAAATCCGAGATTTGTCAGGAACCCGAAGAAACAGATGAATATCATCACCCCGGGGAGCAGCATCAGCGACGGAGAGATGACAGCGGGGATGAGGCTGAGAAGGCTGATGGCGGAAAACACGATATACATCGGTTTCGCGCCGATGCGGTCGATGAAAAGCCGCATCACCGCCCCCATGGCAAGCGCGCCGAGGGATGAAAAAAGGGTAACAATGGTAAGAACACTGTCGCTCTGACCGTATACCTCCTTGCAGTATACGATTACAAAGGGGCGGGCCATCCCCACACCGCAGCCGATGATCGAAAAAACAAGAAGAAAAAACCGGAAATTCCTGTCTTTGAAAGCCTTACTGAAGTTGGCCATGAGATTTGCCTGGTCCGAAGGGGCCACATCCGCTCTGGGCCGCGGCATTTTGTACAACAGCAGCGAAGCCGCAAAACCGATGATGATTCCGGCAAAAACAGCGCTGTTGAACGCCGCGGCCCCCGGCAGATACCGTAACAGTACCGCCATGCAGAGTACCGCAAACAGCGCGGCGAAGTTGTTTATTATGGAGAGCCGGATAATATACGCCCCCCTGTCATTTCCCGGTGCGAGATCCCGTATCACGGGATTGCTGGCAACCAGTCCGATGCCCCGGAAGAAATTGAACAGAAATGTACTGATAATTATAAGCGGCAGCCCCACCTGGGACACGCCAAAGAGCATCGCTATGGGTATCAGCGCCATCAGAAGCAGCGAGGTATTTCTGAGCATCCATGAATCGGCATATATACGCAGCAGGGGTTTCCGTGAGGCAAGCAGCCGCCCCAGGGGGATGGCAAAATAGGAAAAAAAACTGAAGGAGCTTATGAGTCCGATGGCCGCGCTGTCCGCACCCAGAAACATCGCGTACAGGGTAATAATATTTCCTGTTACCAGCGCGAAGGAGAATGAGTTGAGTCCGCTGTGCCAGTTGAAAATACGGCGTCCGCGGATTATCTGGTATTGGGTAAAGCTGTTTCCGGGCATTTACTTTAAATCTACTATATTGTACAAAAAGCTTCAATTAATTTTTTGTTGAGTACACGGGAATCAATTTTAGTTCTACTTATGCAGAAATATATATAAAGAGAGCGTTTTTGAGCAAAAAAAAGCAACATAACATACAGCTTACAGGTTTGTTTTTTCTACTTTACTGTCAGCATTTGCATGAATATTCACAAAAGTGATTTCCGTACTCTTGTTAAACCACTGGTTGTTTTTTATAGTCAGGGTTTTATAAAAGCTGTCATTTATACCTATACTGAAATTGTCGCAGGTTGAGTTATGAATCCTGGTTAACCTGAGAATAGCTGTCACCTGAATGTTTCAGACTGTTTCTTGTCCAGCTTTGCTCAGCTCGTGCTCGGCTCTGTCCCTGTTCAGATCTGTAAAACCGATAAAAACTATTGACATATGTTTTATAATCCAGTATTATTTAAGCTCTCTGGGGGTGTAGCTCAGTTGGCTAGAGCGTTTGAATGGCATTCAAAAGGCCAGGGGTTCAATTCCCCTCATCTCCACTTACTATAAAGTCATTGAAATCATTTGCAGGTAACTAGAGATGAATCTCGAAGATATTGATCCGGAGCTCGCCGCGCTTCTTGATAAAGTGCAGACAACTTCAGAAAAGCCGGTTACATTTCCAAAACTGTCCTCAGAAGATACATCTGCTTTGCAGATGCCTCAGGTTGATATTTCACTGGGTACATTCAATGAGGTAAAGGAGTTTTATTCCGATACCCCTCATAACGTCTTTAATGAACCGGATTATTACAAAACAGCCCTTTCGGGAGAATCGGAAAGTTCCCATAAACTGCACAATCTGCTGACAAAATTCCTTACCTGTCAGGACAGCAAGGATCGCGCCGTTTACCGGCAGCAGATAGCGACAATATACTGGGACTTTCTCCGTTCCCTGGTGAGAAAAGCGGGAGCGCACTTTTCTCCCTCAAAAAAATATCTGCTCAGATACGGACTTGTGCTTCCCTCCCTGCTCACGGTGGAGCAGAAAAACCTTTTTGCCGCCATAATCGACGACAACAAAACAGGAGAACCGATCTATTATCTCGATGAATGGTTCAGTAATATCACCAAGGGAATAATAACTCCCTCCG
Source organism: Spirochaetaceae bacterium (assembly GCA_031271875.1). Lineage (GTDB taxonomy): Bacteria > Spirochaetota > Spirochaetia > Treponematales > Treponemataceae > JAISVD01. The sequence goes on from JAISVD010000218.1 coordinate 4,523, forward strand.
CCACCGACGAAGCGCGCCCGGCCAGAAAAACCGAGAACAGCCACTTCCGGCAGCTTCAGAACAAGATCCAGGGAAAGCTGCAAAGTGCCGATAGTTTTCTCAGGGCAAAGGAAGATGAGCGCAGCATGATGGAAGGCTCCCTCCTGGGAAAGATGGAATCCATATGCAAACACAATCCCATTCCGAAACTTGAAGCCTATGCGGAACCGTTAAACGAGATACAGAAAAAAACGGTTCTCGAGATAAACGAACTGATGAAGTCACTGATGAAGATCGACCGGGAACTCTCCGGTCATATTTCAGATTATTTCAGCGCCTCAGAGGAACTGAAAAGTATAAATGACAAAATCAATAACGATTCCCAGGAATCGGCGGTGAGTGCGGGAGAGATCGTATCGGAACTGGAAACGGTGCGGCAGATGGCAAAGATGACCGTCGGACGGCAGGGCAACCATTTTCCCATACTGACCCGGGAATACTTTCACTGCTCCCCAAAAGAACTGGGAACCAGGGAAAATGTCCTGAACACTCTGCGCTGGATAGAATCGGTAGATCCTGAGGTTTTCTTCCGTATCCACAAAAACCAGAAAAACCGCATAGTTCCGTTTGTCATACTTATTCCCAGTTACGGAGACACAGGATTCTGCTGGGAACCCTTTGACAGATACAACCGTATCACCAGCAGAGGCCGTATCGCAGTACCCATGTACCCCAAAAATCTCCAGATCGCGGTGCTGAGTGCCGTTGCGGATCTGCGGTGGCAGGTGGCCAAGGAAAAAGCCTCCTACCGCTGGAT
>JAISVD010000010.1 GCA_031271875.1 Spirochaetaceae bacterium
TTCCCTGCGCAGCGGTCTCCCGGAGCCGCTCCCAGAGGAGCCGGGAACTGCGCGCGTCCAACCCCCACTCGGGTTCGCAGAGGATGAAAAGCCCCGGCGCGTCACGGGGAAGCTCAGCTATCTCCCGCGCGAGGATAAGCCTCTGGAGCATCCCTCCGGAAAGGGAAGCGGTTTTCTGTTCCGGTGTCGCAGCGATTCCCTCACCGCTGATGAGGGACAGAGCAAAATCCCTCAGCGCCTTCCGTTTCAGCAGAAAACCCCTGCGCAGCTTCCTGTGACGGTATACAATCAGTATATCATAGACCGAAAGCGCCGGATGGGAACCTCTGAAGGTCCTGTCCGAAGGGACGATACCCGTCCCGAGCCTGCGGAGCGCCTTTGGCGTCACCCGGTTCCCCCCTGCCAGGGGAAAACAGCGCCCCCTCAGCGAAACCGAACCGGAAATCTCCCGCTTGCTCCCGGCTTCTTCCGCTGTACCCGTCAGTACCGTCTCCAGCGTTTCAAGGCCGCTTTCGCGGTGTCCTGCAATGACCGTTATCCCCCCTGAATACACATCAAAGGATATATCATACAGACCCGCAATCCGGGACCCTGTGACGGTCGCCCCGGAAACCCTGAAGAGAGGCCCGCCGGTCTCCCGTTTCTGCTCCTCCCCGTTTCCGGGAGTGGCCCCGGTTCCCCCGCAGGGCGTTTCCGTTGTCTCCAGGGGACAGAGCTGTCCCGTGTTCCCGAACATGAGTGTCCGCAGCCGCCCGGCGGAAACAGCTCTGTCCCGGTTCTCCAGGTCCGCCGCGATCCGGCCTCTCCTCAGCACCGCGATCCTGTCGCAGACATTCAGGGCTTCATTGAGGTTATGTGTGAGGAGAATAACCGAAAGCCCCTCATCTGCGGCTTTCCGCAGGCGGTCAAAAAACGCCGAACGCTGATCCGGGGCAAGGGCCGCAGAGGGCTCATCGAGTATCAGCAGCCTGGGGGTGTAGTACAACGCTGCCAGCAGGGCCGCCTGGAGCCTTCCCGGCGCGGTCAGGGCGGAAACGGGCTGGGAAATGCCGATATCCAGACTCCATTGGCGGCATATCTCCTCCAGTTTCCGATACTTTCCGCTCCTTCCTGTCCTTTCTCCGGGAAGCTCTGTCCCCAGTATGCAGTTTTCCCCCACGGTCAGCTCCCCCGCCAGGAGCGGCCGCTGGTGTACAATCCCGATCCCCCGGCGGATAGCCTCCTCTTCGGGAAAAGCCGCCCTTTCACCGAAGCCCGCCGGTTTCCCTGCGATAAACATACTCCCGCTGTCTCTCATGACCTGTCCTGAAAGGATATGAACCAGAGTGGACTTGCCCGCCCCGTTTTCACCGATGATTCCGCAGATCTCCCCGGTGTTGAATGAGAGGGATATATCCCGCAGTACCTCCCTGCCGGAAAAGGATTTTCCTATATGTTCCAGTCGGATATATTCCATTGTCGGCTCTGTCGCCGCCCCTTTACAGGGCGGGCGAAGGAAGAAGGGTCTTCCCCAAACGTATATCTGCGGCTGCCGCAGCCATCTTTTCCCGGATATCCTCAGGCACGGTGGCGGTATACAGCGGATCATCGGTAATAAAATCGACATATCCCTCAGCCATACCGAATGTCTCCGCCGTCCCGAACCGGATAGTGTCCTCCAGAAAATCGGTTATCACCCGTTCCGCCAGTTTGTCCTGGCGTATCACGGAACTTGAGACAACATACCCCGGCGCCTTTGAAAACCCGTTGTCGTCAAACCAGCTTATGTAAAACCCGAGTTCCCTCGCGGCGGAGATGACCCCCTGGTTCGCCCCTCCCGATATCGGCAGGATCACATCCGCCCCGGCGTTATACATCGCCCGTGCGAGTTCCGCCGCCTTTGACGCATCGTACCAGTTCCCCACAATCCTGAAATCCACCTCTGTCTCCGGATCCGCCGCCTGGGCCCCCTCTATAAAGGACGGAAGGAGTATGCCGTTCATAACCGGATACTCCTGAGCGGCGATGAACCCGATCTTTTTTTGGGGATTGGCGTACTCCATGGAACTCCCTGTCACAAGGGCCGCCATGTATCCCGCCAGGTACGCCTCCTCCCGTTGGTTATAGCGGAACGTTGCGATTGAACTGTTTCCCGCAAGCAGCGCATCAAGAACAATATACCGCTGCTCCGGAAACTGACTTGTCAGCGGCGCAATTATCTCCGGAATCGACGGATTTGAGGAGAATATCAGGTCGTACTTTCCCTCCGCGGTAAGCGCGGTCAGCCTTCCGCCCCATTCGGACTGGTTTGTACCCGCTTCGATTATATCGATCTTTACAGGGATACCGTCGGGCTGGTCATCCTGATGGGCTGCGTTGAACTCCGCCACAGCCGTTTCCGCTCCGCTTACAAGCATCTCATACACCGGACTGCCGGAGATGTTTCCGGGTACGAATACGGCAATGGATACGCCCCCTCCCGATGCATCCCTTCCTGTACAGGAGACCAGTAACAGCAAAGCGGAGATACAAAACGCACTGACATATTTCATTATATTCCTCCATATTTCCTCTCTATTAATCAATTTAGTTTGATGTCAAACTTTTGTCAAGCCATATGATATCCGTATGATATACGGTAAATACGGTACATTTGAAACTCACGGGATACAAGCTGTCCTCGGCATCAGAGCTGTCTTTTGCCTGTTTTTCAACAGACACGAACCTTCGGTTCGCAATGATCTGCCTTTTCGGACAGCCGCTTTCAATTACCTGATTTTATGCTATACTTACACGAAATAAATATGAAAAACACATCAGCGGAATATATAAAAATACTGTTTTCCCAGGACCCCGGCATAAAATTGCTGCATTCCCGGCAGGCGGCGGAAATTATATCATTCTTTTATTCCCTTTTCCGCAGGGACCATATCCAGACAATTACCGAAGAGGAATTTGAACTGCGCCTGATCGATTATATCGGCGACTCCCCGGAGCTGTTTGAGGAGGGGGAAGATTCAGGCGGCGGTATTCAGACCTTCGCGGAACGGCAGCAGCGGGCCCGGGAACTTATCGCCCGGTGGGTATCGGAGAAGTTCCGCTATATCCGCCGGATCAGAACAGAGACGGGGATATATATTGAACTTTCCGCATCGGCGGAGCGGATACTCAGCTTTGCCGAAGACCTCGAAGGGCAGTCTTTTGTAGGCACTGAATCCCGGTTTCTTGATATCCTGTACCGCCTGAGGGATCTCGCGGAACACACCACTGAAAATCCGGACGAGCGGATCCGGCAGCTGAATGATCAGCGGACGCAGCTCAAGGGTGAGATACAACGTATACAGTCTACCGGGCAGGCTCAAATCTATTCGGCAAACCAGATCACGGAACGTCTTGCCGAAATCAGCCGGAACGCCAGAGACCTTCTGGCGGACTTCCGCCAGACCGAAGAAAACTTCCGCAAAATCATCGCCTCTCTGTATGAGGAAACCGGTTTCGCGGAATCGGGGAAAGGGAAAATTCTCGGATATACTCTGGATGCGAACCGGAAGCTCAGGGACTCGCCCCAGGGACAGTCCTTCGCCAGCTTCTGGAACTTCCTCGCCCTTGATTCGGGGAAAAATGAAATCAACACACTGATCAGTGAATTGCTCCAGCGTGTCCGGGAGCAGGGCATCATTTGGAACGATGACTTTCTCATGCATCTCAAATCAGCCCTCCACGGGGCGGGCAGAAAGATCGTCAATACAAACCGTCTCCTCGCTGACCGGCTGAACCGGGTACTGGCGCGGCAGGAGGAGGAAGACCGGCAGCTCATTGTTCAGCATATTCATACAATAAAAAACCTTGCCCTCCGGTGTATTGAAAGGCCGCCGGAGGATACCGGTATTATGTGTGTATATACAAAACCGGAACTCTTTTTTCCCCTCCGGCGGTATCCGATACTTCCGGGAAAGGAAAAGAATGCCATGCCTATGGAACCGGCGGAAAATGACAGCGCCGCCTCCGGGGAGGTATTGCAGCGATTGTTCAGCCAGTTTTATATTGATGAGAAACAGCTCCTGAAAACAATCGAAGAATACCGCGAAAAACGCGGCGCTGCGTCGCAGTTTACTTTGGCCGAACTGACTGCGGAATATCCGATACGCAAGGGGATCGCGGAAGTTGTGGGGTATGTGTCAACAGCGTCCCGGCTGGTACCGTTGGGGCAGGCGGTGATTCTGGATTCCGAAAAGGAAACGATACGGTTTTCCCCGGTTGAAGAAGCCGGAGATGAGGAAAACAGGGAGATGGAAATCGTGCTTCCGAAGGTGATATTTTTATGAACCAGACCCCTGAATGGGCGGACATCTGCGTGAGACTTCTGCAGGGCCCCCTGTATAATGAAAAAGGCGGCGGAAACAGTTGGGATAAACTGATTATCTGGCAGGCAAAAATCACGGAGTATTTCGCGGTTCTGGGATTGCAGTTGATTATCGATCCCTCCGACGGATACGCCTTTCTCTCTCAGGATGAGGCGGAAGATGCAAACGGGCAGTCTCTGCCAAAACTCATAAAAAAGAATCCCCTCACCTTTGAAACATCCCTGCTCTGTGTGATTCTCCGGGAGGCACTTGAAAATTTCGACTCCTCCCAGATTGAGTCACCGGTACTGATAATGACCGCCGCCGAAATCCGGGAACAACTGGCTGCTTTTTACAAGGACAGGGCGGATGAAACAAAACTGTACAGCGATCTGGCAACGCATCTTTCCCGGGGCGAGGAGCTGGGATTTCTGAAACGGCTGCCGGAGCGGGACAATTCTCAAGAGATCGAGTACGAAGTCCGCAGGATTATCAGGGCAAAAATCAATATGGAGTTTATCACCGAGTTCAAGGAAAAACTGGAGCGCCATTGTGACACAGAATAACCTCTTTGGTTCCGGC
>JAISVD010000043.1 GCA_031271875.1 Spirochaetaceae bacterium
TGACATACAGGGGCCGGGGAGAACTTATCCCGAGTCCCCGGCGCTGTCCGATGGTATAGTTCTCGATCCCCCTGTGGATACCGAGGACTCTCCCATTGATATCCGTGATCTCCCCCGGAATCGAAGGCCGATCTGAAAAAACAATCTTCAGGTAATCGGCGGGAATAAAATCCTGACTCTCGCTCCGTGAAGCGGAAGCAAGGCCCCGCTCCCGGGCCAAGGAAAAAACCGCCTGCTTTGTCATGCCCCCCAGTGGAAACCGCACCCGCTCAAGAATACCGGAACTGATCCTGTATAAAAAATAACTCTGATCCTTTGTCTTGTCCACCCCTGCCGCAATACAGGCAGTGCCGCAGCCCGTACCAAAAGCGCCACACTCTGTTGCGGAACGGACTACCCGTGCATAGTGACCGGTACAGAAATAATCAAACCTTATCCCCGTTTCCTGAGCGTTTCCCAGCAACGCCCCGAATTTGACCATGGGATTGCAGCGGATACAGGGGTTGGGGGTTCGCCCTGCGCGGTACTCCGAGCGGAAATAGTCAAGCACCTCCCGGCGGTACGCTTCCCGGACATCGATAACATGGTACTCGATATCGTATTCCGCACAGAACCGTCTGCACGCCTCCTGATCCAGCGTCTCATCGGGACCGTAACAGGAGTTCCGTATGCCGTCTGCGGCAGACTCCAGAGGCATATCATTATTCCAGCTCGACATGGTAATGCCGATAACCCGGCAGCCCCTCTCCTTCAGCAGCAACGCCGTCAGGGTCGAATCCACGCCGCCGGACATTCCCACGGCAACGGCGCTCCCCGGTTCTGGCATATCTAATTCCGTAAATAACACATTGCTAATATAGCCCTTTTCCGTTAAAATGAAAAGCATCCGGAAGATTCGCGGAAGCTGTTACGCAAATCTTCCGGGATTCTGTTTTTCGCAGGAATCGAGTCGCGAAGGTTTATATTTTCAAGAGTCTACTATAATAAGAGAGGTGTTTTATGGCTGTAATAGATGATCCGCGGACCCATTTTCCCCTGGGCGATCCTGAAGCAAACCCCTTCCCTGCCGCCGGAGAGAATTCCGCCCTCGATATACCAAAGGCGGTGGAATCGATGATTCTTTCCGCTTCCGGCTGGCGGACTGTTTTTACCGCCTCCGGGGATGAGGAGGATAAGCGTCCTGAAATCGCGCCGGTTTACCGGGCCGTCTCCGCGCTCATAGCCGACTCTTTCGCTGATTTTCTGGCTGAAAAAACTGCGGGTAACGGGGACAGAGCTCGCTCCGGGGAGCGAAGCAGCCCTCTTATCGTGCTGGGCATCGACAGCCGCCCTACGGGAACGGCAATCGCCGATATAATGCTCCGGGTATTTGCGGGGCGGGGTTTCAAGGTACAATACCTTTTTATTACCGCCGCTCCGGAGATAATGGCCTACTCCAGAGAAGGAGTTGACGGGTTTGTCTACATTTCAGCCAGCCATAACCCTGTGGGCCATAACGGGGTCAAATTCGGGCTCTCCGATGGCGGTGTAATACCCGGAAGCGATGCCGCGGTACTGATCGCGAAATTCCGTGAAAAATGCAAACATCCTGATGCCGCAGAACACGCTGCGTCGCTGATCGCCGCGTGTCCGGCGGAGGCACTCGCTTCGGTATATACGGAGACGCCTTTGTGGAAAGCGGAAGCGGTAAAGCGTTACGGATCGTTCACCAGAGAGGTGGTCGCCGGAACAGCGGACAAGAAAAAACAGGATGAGCTTTTTGATATAATCAGTGAAAGTATCCGCCTGAGACCCCTGGGGATTGTCTGCGACATGAACGGCAGCGCCCGCACCCTTTCGATTGATGCGGATTTTATGGAAAAGCTGGGAATTGACTTCCACGCCATCAATAATATCCCCCGCAGGATTGTCCACGCGATTATCCCGGAGCCGGAAAATCTCGTCTACTGCGCCGATGAGATGGAGCGGCTTCATCAGAAGTCACTCCACCCTGACAGGTCGGAGTTCAGCCTGGGATATATGCCGGACTGCGACGGAGACCGGGGCAACATCGTCTATTGGAACGACAGGAAGGGAACGGCGGAGGTGCTCAAGGCACAGGAGGTTTTCGCACTTTCGGTCATGTCGGAGCTGGCCTATCTCGCGTATCGAGGAGAGTCGTCCTCAGATCAGCTTCCGCCGGGAAAGACCGCCGTGGCAGTGAATGACCCCACATCGATGCGGAGCGACGACATCGCCGCTGTTTTCGGCGCGGCGGCTGCCCGGGCGGAGGTGGGGGAAGCGAATGTGGTAAACCTCGCACGGAACCTGCGGGGCAAGGGATATACGGTTCGCATCCTCGGGGAGGGTTCCAACGGCGGAAATATCACCCACCCTGCGGCGGTGCGGGATCCGCTCAACACGATATTTGCCCTGATAAAACTGCTGGTTCTGCGGGATGAAGGCGGGAAACAGGGGCTGTTCCATATCTGGTGTTCCCGCTCGGGACAGGAGAACGCCTACAGGAGTGACTTTACCCTCGCCGATGTGATCGCGACGCTCCCGGTGTATACCACTACCGGGGTTTCCGAGCCGCGGGCGCTTCTCCAGATCAGGGAGACGAACCACGGGAACCTCAAGCTCCGGTATCAGAAGATATTCGGAGCGGAGTGGGAGAAGAAGCGGGATGAGCTGAAACGCAGCTACGGTATAACCGGATGGGAAGCGGTGGGATATACCGGTACGGAGGAAACCCGGAATCTTTCCGACTTCAGCCTTTCCGGCAAGGGGGGGCTCAAAATCATCTTTTACGACAGCGAGAAAAAGCCTGCGGCGTTTATCTGGATGCGCGGGTCGGGGACAGAGCCGGTGTTCAGGATACTCTGCGATGTGAAGGGGGACAATCCCGAAATGGAAGCGGAGCTCCTCCGGTGGCATACGGAGATGATCCGCCAGGCGGATTCCTGACCGACTTCCCGCTGTCCGATGAAAACTACTATACATGAATATAATGGCATACAGGTCACGGAATTTCTGTCCCTTCCTGGGGGAGGGGTTCTTATAGAAGAAGATGATGATTTTCTGGATGTGATGATGATCTGTCCCGGAAAACGGGCCATCCTGAGAAGAGAACAGATATCGGAGGATTTTTTTGACCTCAGAACGGGCCTTGCCGGGAGGATACTCCAGAAGGCGAGCATTTACCGGTTCTATCTTGGTATTGTAGGGGACTTCGACAGGATCGAAAGCAGCAGCCTGCGGGATTTCATTTATGAAAGCAACAGGACAGGCTTGGTGGCGTTTAAAAAAACAGTCCCTGAAGTACTGGAGCTATGGAACCGCTGAATAATTCAAGTCACTAGACTTGACCCTCATCAAGACTCATTCAGCAATTCCCTGATAAAATGAGAATTACATTATGCAGTGGCGCCCCAGACACTGCTCAGGCGGTTTTACAGGTTCAGTATCCCGAGGTGTTCCAGAAGTATTTTTACTCCTATGAGAATGAGGATGACCCCTCCGGCGATCTCCGCTTTCGCCTTGAATTTCAGGCCGAATATGCCGCCTATTTTGATACCTGTCGCTGACAGGAGGAATGTAATAACACCGATGCTTATTACTGCCGGAACAATCGCGACGTTGAGAAAGGCAAAGGAGATGCCCACGGCCAGGGCATCTATGCTTGTGGCAAAGGCGAGGGGAAGCATCTTTGCCGGGCCGAGAGAGTTTCCCTCCGCAGAGAACTCACACTTTTCCCTGGAAAAACTTTCAACGATCATCTTTCCCCCTATGACGCAGAGCAGAACAAACACTATCCAGTGATCAAAAGAGGTGATCTTGTCCGCAAAGCGGGCTCCCAGGAAATACCCGATCAGAGGCATCACTGCCTGAAATACTCCGAAATACAGCCCCACAATCAGCATACTGACGAGGGTTGTTTTCCGCAGAGAAAGCCCGGTGCACACGGAAACGGCAAATGCGTCCATGGAAAGTCCGACGGCGATGAGAATAAGCTCGATTATACCCATAAGAATATCCTTTGAAGCGTCGCCGCTTCATGCTGAAATACATCATGGATTCCCGCATTGCATCTTCCGAAATAAAAAACCCACGCACAGCTTTCATGCTATACATGGGTCTTCTTTAGAATGTATAGAACCCATGTTTAACCGCTAAAGGTTATCCATGAGTCTCGTTTTTTAAGACAAGCCAGACCGTAACTATTACCGCCCGGTCAGCATGTTGACTTGCCGCATATTCTGTGGATTGCAACCAGCAAACTATGCTAACTACTCCCTCAAGTAATTTTTATTGTATCAAGAGGAAGGGAGTTTGTCAAAGGGGAGATAACTTGTCAATCAGGGGCGATAATTCTTCCGTATATATAAGCGTTAATTTGTGCATTGCTCTGGTACACGCGATATAGAGCAGGTTTCTGTCATATTCCGACCCATAGTTTCTTTTATTTACATTGGGGATTATGACCTCATCAAATTCCAGCCCCTTGGACATCTGGACAGAAGTGATCGATATGCCATTTACAAAATTGGTACTCTTTGGTGAAATCAAATGAACATCATAATCGTTTGAGAGTATATTGAAGAGAGATTCAGCAATGCTGTTTGTTTTCAGAATAATGGCAAGAGACGCATAGGGGCTTTTTAAAAAACCATCGATCCCGGATTTTATTTTGATTATTTGATCCTGTTCATCATCGCATTGTATTATTGCAGGAGGCTCGCCATGCCGTTCTATTGGTTCCAGTTTATTTACGTTCCGTATTCCTTTCGCAAAAGTGATAATCTCATAGGTGGAACGATAGCTTTTTGTCAATTCAAACAGCGCCGCCTTATTATAAACATATTGGATGTCCGCAAGCGTATGTAAGTGATTCGGGTTGATACACTGACCAAAGTCCCCCAAAATTGTCATGGGACAATGAAACATCCGTTTTATTACAGCGTATTGTATGGGTGTATAATCCTGCATTTCATCAATAACCAAATGCTTTATAATACCGCCTTCGGGAAGGGTTTCACGCAGGCCCTCAAATGCCGCATGGAGATACAAAAACGGGTAGACATCAGACCATTCCAAAGTCTTTTTTGCGGGTAATATACACATATTGGGCATATCTATCTGCATGTAAAATTCTTTATATAAGGAAAGGGTGTTTTTTACTTTGAGCATTTTGTTCAGGTTTTTCAGTATTGCCGGCGCCCGGGGTATACGATCTTCCGAACCTTTGTTTGCGTCTAAACGTTCGTAAATATCTTCGGCTATCTTGCGGAGCCGCTGTTTGACAGGATAGTCTCTATAGGCATTGTACCGCCTGAGTATCCATTCGGCATTGACAGTAAACTTGCCATGGGTATAATCCTCCGGTTGAAAAACCGTGGCGGTCATTTGTTCAAGATAGTTGTCAATCAGTTTCAGAAACGCAAGCGTTGATTTGAAGCGTACCCTTTCGGCCCATTTTACATCATTTGTCTCCAATGGGTCTCTGTCGGCTTCAAAAGCACTAATACCATTCAATTGTATTCCGGCAATCTCGGCAAAGCTCGATTGGTTTATTCGTTCTTCTCCAAGTTCAGGCAAAACATTGGAGATATAATCTCCAAAAACTTTATTGGGAGAAATTATTGTTATATCCCTTGCCTTCAATGTTTTCTTAAAACGGTACAGTAAAAAAGCGACCCGGTGCAGCGCGATGGATGTTTTTCCGGAACCGCCTACTCCCTGAATAATAAGGATTTCCGCGTTTTCATTTCGGATGATCTGGTTTTGTTCCTTCTGGATAGTCGCGATAATGGATTTCATTTTATCATCTGAGGTCTGACTTAATTCCCGCTGTAAAATATCATCCTGAATATTCATGGAACTTTCCAGAACATATATCAATTTTCTGTTTGTAATTTTGAATTGACGTTTGCGGGAAAGTTCACCTTCTATCCTCTTCTGAGGCGCGTCATATCCGGCGGGACCCAATTCATAATCGTAAAACATGCTTGCGAAAGGACTGCGCCAGTCAATTATCAGTAATTCATTTTCGTACATGAATGAAGAAGCTCCGATATAGCGTTTGATAACAGTGGGGTTGTCTTTTTCCAGAAAATCGATACGGGCAAAATAGGGCGATTTTATCAATTTAGCGGTCAGGTTTCGCATTTTTACGAAAAATGCCCCGGAACGGTCAACCTGTTTTAATAATAATTCATTCTGAAACGCTTCATGGGGATCAATTTGATGTTCTACCGTATAGCGTTTGAAGTCCATATAGTCATTGTCAATCTGTTTAATATTGGCGTCTGATTTTTTCAAGGTGTCATCAATCTTGTTATTGATTTCCTCAAGCCAGGCAATTTCATCCGGGAACGGAATGAGTGTATCTATATTCTGTTTATCCCTATCATTTTGATAGTCATTCATCAGCCGCCTCCTCATGTAACATATTCTAGCAGAAACGAAAAATGTTTTTTTAATCAATCTTGCTGTTATTTACATTTGATAAGGAAATGGCAAATGTGTCTATGGAAAGTCCGATGGTGATGAGCATAAACTTGATTATACTCATAAGAACATCCTTATTACATTTTGTAAAACAAAAAAACCCATGCACAGCTTTCATGCTATACATGGGTCTTCTTTAGGATTTATGGAACCCATGTTTAACCAAATAAAGGTTATCCATGAGTCTCGTTTTTTAACACATAACCATTACCGCCCGGTCAGTATGTTGACTTGCCGCATATTCTGTGGATTACAACCTGCAAACTATGCTAACTACTCCCTCAAGTGGGGTTTGGTATATCAGGGAGCAGGGTGGGTGTCAGGGGGGGAGAGAGAATAGTGTGCTACCCCCCTTTTTTTACCTGTCACCTAGGGCAGTACATACTTTTTCTGTCGCTTCGTTATGCAATTTTTTTACTTTCAGATAGGTTTTACTTTATTTCGATGATCTTTCAAATAAATTTTAGTTTTATCTGGAAATTCCATATAC
>JAISVD010000115.1 GCA_031271875.1 Spirochaetaceae bacterium
CATGTGATCGCCTGAGCATATTTTTTTGCGGTCATCCACTCCTCCCCCAGAGCGTAATACTCCGAAGCAAGAGCCTTTATGGTCTGCGTCCTCTCTCCGGGGATCCCCGCGCAAGAGAGGTGGAGCAGCGCCAGGGCAGAGAGCAGAACGGAAATGGCGGCGCGCCGGAACGGTTTCACCTTCAGGCTTTCCTGAGAACCGTCTGTTCGATCTTGCGCAGCTGAGAGCGGTAGAGCCCGGCGATGTCTGCGCCGTAGTCGGCGATAAGCTGGATGATGTTGCGGGGGGAATCCTCGGTATCCCGGCCGTTTATCCTGTCCCCCGCGTCACCGAGCCCCGGCATGATATAGGCGGCGCTGTTGAGCACCGGGTCCATCCAGAGTGTGTACACGGTACAGTTTTCAAGAGCCCGCACCACCCTCAGGACCCCCTTGAGGGCGGCGATCACATTGAAGAACTTTATGGATCGCGGCTTCACGCCGTTTTCCAGCAGGTATTTGACCACCGTTACCAGACTGCCTCCGGTGGCGTTCATCGGGTCCGCAAATATGAGATCCCTGCCGTCCAGGTCTTCCATATTGAAGAAGGAATTTTCCAGATCAAGGATATACTCCATGTTGCTCTCCTTCTTCAGATCGTCCCGTTTTATCTTGAACAGGGCGAAGGGGGTCACATAGCCGTGGGAGGAGTACTCCTCTATCTCTTTCGACATGATCATCGAGGGCAGCAGCGCCCCCCGGAGCATGACGCACATGACGGCGTTGTCGATCTTGTAATCGATATCAGGAATCTTGTGTACCGAATAGTTCTGCACCGGCTGGGTCACCGGGGTTTTTACTATCAAGTAATTCTTCTTATCCGAAAGCTCAGAAGTATAGGCCAGGCGGAAGAGCATCTCATATGCCCGCTGGCTGTAATAGATAAACTCATGGTGGCTTGTATGGATATCCCGCAGTTTGGCGATCACCCGTGACGCCTCGGCATGACTCGGGCGTTCGGTCTCAAAGGAGTAGACCTTGAGACTGGGAACATCCCTGCATATATCCTTCATTATATGTCCCATTTCGGTAAAGACATCGATTATCTTTTTTTCCTCATTTGCCAGGGTGGAACTGAACCCTCCCCCGGCGATTACCTTGAACGAATTCATCGCTTTTTCATACAGCACATCCATACGCTGAAGATACGCATGATCCGTTTCTGTCAGATACCCGTCAAGGGACTCGGCTTTGAGAACAACTTTATTCATATTACACCTCCAATCATTTCCGCTATTTTTCCGGCGCCGAGCTTCAGGCCCCGTATATACAGTACGTTCCCTTCGCCGGTCTCCAGGGTAACATCAGGGAATGACCTCTGCAAAAGCAGGAGGAAGAGCGCCGCAGCGGGCCTGACTACTCTGGACTCGCCCATGTATACGCGCAGGTTAACGAGATATGTCCCCCCGCCAGAGTCCTCACCGGGGAAAAGCGCTCCGTCGATAGCTGTAACGGGAAACCTGATGTCGTTTCCGAGGAACCGATTCATCATCCTCTCCGGCCCGGCCAGATAAAACCGTACCGCTCCTCCGGTAAAAGGCGTGGAGGAATGAGCAGGCTGAGCCTGCTCAGCGGGAAGCGGAGCAAGCTCCTGGGGTATGACCGTGGGGTTATTACTGTCCATAAGCGCGGCGGGTGACGGCGGCCATTGCTGCGGTTCAGGAGAGGCGAACCCCCGCAGCAGAGTTTCGATATCCCTACCGAAGGTACGGCCTTTTCCCGCCGCGAGGACCACAGAAGAATCGGGTATGGCGATCTGCATTTCCCCCTGTACCGAATCATACCAGACGCTCCCGGAACTATCAGTGTTTTTTATCCAGCCGTTTCTCCTGTTCAGTACCATTCCGGCAAATGAGCGGGGAAACCGTCCCTCTGCGGCAAGTTCCCAGGGAGGGCTCTCCCCAGGAGGGAGCGGCTCCCGCTTGCTTGAGTCCCCTTCGGGGATATTGAATGCGGCGTGGAGAACGGTAATGCGGGAGAGCAGCGGCTGTACCTCTGTCCCCGGGGAGAGTTTCTCCGCCAGGGTGAGGATCAGCTCTTCGTTTCCCCTGACGGGGATGGTTACGTATATATCAAAATCATCTGAAAAATAATCGAATATGTTTACAGGAGTTTCCCTTCTCCCGCCGGTGGCGCAGGAAAAAAGGAAAAGCGCCGCGAACAGGCCGATCCAGAGAGGAAACAGTCTGTTTGTAGTCGAAATTGCAACGAACCTTCGGTTCGCACTTTCTGAGTTTTGCAATTTTCTCTCTCTATTCTGCCTTCGCAATATCCGCCTTCCAGACTTCAGCATCTTCATTGCCGGTTTCAATTTCGGCCCAGCCTCCTGAAGGAGCGCCCTCTGAGGAGGGGCTGTCCACCCATTTCACTCCCACAGCGAGGGTCTCGCTGGAGATATAATCAGCAAAAGCATCGGACGCCCCTTTCAATGCCGGAGAGCCGGAAAGGGACAGCGCTATACGGTCGGTCACTTCCAGGCCCCGCTCCTTGCGCAGGTTCTGCACTCCCCGCACCAGATCCCGTACATACCCTTCAAGCCGGAGTTCTCCGGTTATCTGGGTGTCCAGCGCCACAGTCAGGCTCCCTTCGTTAACAACCTTGAGGTTCTCCTTTTCCAGTCTGTCTATAACCACCTTGTCCAGGGTCAGGTTGATGCTCTTTCCGTCAATATCGATGGTGAGTACCGAACCGTCCAGCAGGGACTGTATCTCCCCCTGCCCCAGCCTGCCGATCCGCTCGGCGGCGGTCTTCATGGAACTGCCGAGCTCCTTTCCCAGAACCCGGAAATTCGGTTTTGCCCGATACTCAACAAGCTCCTCCTCCTTTTCGTGGAAGACGACCTTCTTGACATTCAGCTCCTCCCGGATACTCTCCTCCATCTCGAGGAGCACCTTTTTCTCCTCCGGGTTTCTGGTGACCAGCTCCACGCTTTTCAGAGGCTGCCGGATCTTCAGGTTGAACTGGTAGCGCAGGGAGCGGCCCATGGAAACCGCTTTCTGGACGGTATCCATCTTGAATTCCAGCTTCTCGTCGCGCCTTGTCCCGTCGTAAACAGGATAGTCCGCCAGATGTACCGATTCGGGATCCGAAGAGGTGCGCAGGTTCTGCCATATCTCCTCGGTGATAAACGGAATGAAGGGGGCCGCAATCAGGGAAAGGATCCGAAGCGCCGTATACAGCGTACCGTATGCCTCCCGCTTGTCCCCGTCATTCTCGCTCTTCCAGAAGCGCCGCCGGGAGCGGCGGATATACCAGTTGTTGAGCTGGTCGATAAAGGATACCACCGGGGCCACCGCCCGGGAGAGATCATAGTCATCCATCGCCGCAGTGACATCGAGGATGAGCTTCTGGGTGAGGGAGAGTATCCATCGATCCAGAGGATTTTCCGGGTTCTCCGGCGGTCCGCCGGGTTGTATATTATCGATGTTCGCGTAGGTCACGAAGAAGCTGTAACTGTTCCACAGAGGTATGAGGATGCCCTTGAGGATATCCCGCACCCCGTCGTCGGTGTAGCGCAGATCATCGGCCTTGACCACCGCCGAGTATACGAGAAACAGCCTGAGCGCGTCCGCCCCGAACTGGTTCACTACCTCGTTGGGGTCGGTGTAGTTGCGGAGGCTCTTGGACATCTTTTTGCCGTCCGAAGCGAGTACGAGACCGCTGACAATACAGTTCTGGAATGCAGGCTTGTCACACAGGGCCGCCGCCAGAACAGTGAGGGTGTAAAACCAGCCCCGGGTCTGATCGAGTCCCTCAGAGATGAAGTCCGCGGGAAAATGCGCATCGAACTCCTCCTTGTTTTCAAAGGGATAGTGGTTCTGGGCATAGGGCATCGCCCCGGACTCAAACCAGCAGTCCAGAACCTCTTCGATCCGCTTCATTGTTCCGCCGCATCCACAGGGGATGGTCACCTCATCGACAAATTCCTTGTGGAGGTCCTCAAGCCAGACACCGGAAAGTTCTTTGAGTTCCGCCCGGCTGCCCACGCAGATGGTTTTATTGCACTCACCGCACTTCCAGATGGGGATAGGGTTGCCCCAGAAGCGGTTCCGGCTGACCGCCCAGTCCCGGGCGCCCTCCAGCCACTTGCCGAAGCGTCCGGCTTTGATATGTTCCGGCTGCCAGTATATTTGCGCGTTTGCCGCGAGGAGCTTGTCCCGGATGCTCTCCACCCGGACGAACCAGCTGCCTATGGCGCGGTAGATGAGCGGGCTCGAACAGCGCCAGCAATGGGGGTATGAGTGGAGAATCTGCCCCCGTTTGACCAGTTTTCCCTCCGCCTTGAGCCGTTCCATGATCGGCTTGTCCGCATCCTTGACGAAAAGGCCCTGAAAATCCGGCACCTCCGCAGTAAAGCGGCATTCGCTGTCGATGGGACATACGGTGGGCACACCGGTGCCCCGGAAAACCCGGTTGTCGTCTTCGCCGAAACCGGGGGCGGTATGGACGATGCCGGTTCCGTCTTCGGTGGAGACAAAGTCCCCGTTGAACACCCGAAAGGCCCCCTGAGCGCCAAGTTCCGCGAAATAGGGAAAAAGCGGTTCATAGGTTATCCCGATGAGGTC
>JAISVD010000234.1 GCA_031271875.1 Spirochaetaceae bacterium
CGCCCTCACCCATTTTGTGCTTGAAGAGGGGAGCGCAGTGCGTAAGCGCCTCGTTGCTGACCTTCTCGCGGCGGCCGCCGGTTTTGACGGTCTGCAGATAGACTTTGAACTGGTTCCCGCTAGGGACGGCGGGGCGTTCCTCTCCTTCCTCGCGGAACTGCGGGCGGGACTGGGGGAGAAACTGTTTACTGCGGCCCTGCCGGCGCGGCTCACTCCCCTCAAAGACGATGTATATGACTACGGGAAGATCGCGCCCCTGGTTGACCGGATACTGGTTATGGCCTATGACGAACACTGGTCAACCAGCGAGCCGGGGCCCATAGCGTCGATGGACTGGTGCAGATCCGTCGCCGCCCACTCCCTCAAAACAATCGGGCCGGAAAAACTGATCCTGGGACTCCCCTTCTACGGGCGCACCTGGGGGGACGTGAACACCTTCCGCGCCTTTTTTCATTCCGGAATCGAGCGGATACGGAGGGAAAACAATATCACCGAAATTACCCGTGAAAATGGCATCCCTACCTTCACCTACGAAATTCCCGTCACCGTAACGGTATACTATGAAGATGATCACTCCCTTTCCCTGCGGCTCGAAATGTACCGTTCCATGGGTGTATCCTCGGTGGGATTCTGGTGTCTCGGGCAGGAGAGTGAGACCATCTGGAGCCGTATCGGGCTGGATTAAATTCCATCACCGGTTAGTTTTCAAACCGGACAGGATATGACAGGCTGTCAGTTTTTCCGTTCAACCATTCTCCGTATCTCCTCCCCGAGAATGCTCAGGCCCATCTCTACTTTCTCATCCGGCATATTGGAAAAATTGATCCTCATGGTATGTTCATGCCCCCCATTGGGGAAGAAGGAGCCTCCGGGAACAAAGGCTACATTACGTTCAAGGTAGCGGGTGAGCAGTTCCCTGGCGTTGATACTCTGCGGAAGTTCGATCCAGAGGAAGAGCCCTCCCTGAGGCCGGGTGAAGCGTACCCCCTCAGGCAGCTCCCGTTCCAGCGCCGAGATCGCCAGGTTTCTGCGCCTTCCGTAGACTTCGCGGATTTTGCGTATGTGGCTGTCGATTCTGAACCCGCCGCGCCCCTGATGCACACTTCAAAGATACGCTTCTCCCAGGAAACTGCGGAAAGGGAAAAGATATGTTATATTGTAAAAATGAAAATCCGTACCCGGTTTTTTCTGACCGCCGTTGTGCTGTTTTTCTCGTTTTTTATACCCTCCTGGGGACAGAGCCGGAAATCAGCTCAGAGCCGGGAACCGGTTGCATCCGACTTCATCAGTGTTCCCCTCTGTCCTTCCGATACGGGACTTCCCGGCGACACCCATCAGATTGTGTTTTATGAGGGATTTTCCCTCTGTTACCGGGAATCCTATGAACAGGCCGAATGGGTTTCCTATTTTCTGACCAGGGAAAAGCTTGATGGCACAGCAATGCGGGCGGATAATTTCCGTTACGATCCGAATATAGATACCGGTTCCGCCGTTCCCGGGGATTACCGAGGTTCCGGTTATGACCGGGGGCACCTCGCCCCCGCTGCCGACATGGTTTTTTCGGAGCAGGTCATGGGGGAATCGTTTTTTATGAGCAATATGAGCCCCCAGGATCCCTCATTCAACCGGGGAATATGGAACCGGCTGGAGGCTCTGGTCCGGCGGTGGGCGCTTACCCTGGGGTCTCTGTATGTCGTAACCGGCCCGGTACTCGAAAGGGAGTGTTATCCGGTGATAGGGGATAACGAGATCGCCGTCCCGGAATACTTCTATAAGGTACTGCTCCATTATGACCCCGGGGAAACCTGGGGGATCGGATTTATCATTCCGAACAGGAAGTGTACGGTTTCGTCCTCCGCCGAGCTGCTTGAAACATTTGCCGTGACGATTGACGAAGTCGAGGAGCGGACGGGGATCGATTTTTTCTTTTTGCTGGATGAGGCCATTCAGGCCGGTTTCGAGGGGGAATGGGACGCCGCGTTCTGGCTTGCCCTCCCCTGAAACATCTATGAGAACAATATACCTCGTCCCTTTAGGGCGAGGTTGCTGGTTTATGGATAATTGCTGTTGCGAGGAGTTGGTATGTATATTTTCCGTGACACCGGAGAGGCGGAAGCGGCGCTCACCGGCAGAGAGGCGGCGGTGACCGTGCTGTTCAGCGCCCGGGGATCCTATCAGCGGGGAGGATACGCGCCCTGGCCCCTTTTCGAGTGTCTGTGGCATACAGGAGACGGGGAGATCGCCCTCCGGCACAACAGGACAAACCAGATCAAATGCTCCGTGGGGCAGATCAACCTCGATACAACGGCCTTCTCGGATATTTCCGTATGGCGGCAGTACAGGCTGGAACTTGTCAGGCTGAACAGCGCGGAGGCGGAGGTCACTGTTTCAATTGACGGTACAGAAGTGTGGAAGAACCGCTGTCCGCCCGCAGATGACGGCAGTCAAGCAGCCTCAATTTCACTGCATCACCCGGAGGGAAGCCCGCCGCATGTGATGTTCGGCTATATCATAATCGTCCCGTCCCTGGGTGCGGCGGACGCCGCTGCCGTGGCGGAACAGTCCCTTGGGCGGATCGCTGCGGCGGCAGGGATCGATCCCTTTCTCTATCCCGCCGCCGATGAATCATGCTTTACTTTTGAGCCGCTGCCGCCTGTTCCCGATGCCGGCGCCTACGAAGGAGACGCCTGCCCCTTTACCGTCCTTCCCGGAGGGAAAGCCGACGTAGACCCGGAACTCCTTCCCTCCGGCGGCCGGGTACGGAAAGTACGCCGCCCGGCAGAAACGGGAGAGCCCTTTCCAGTCCCCGGCAAACACGGAAACGGCGTATCTGTGTTTGCCGGGGACTGGCCCGTTCCTGGAGAGGGTTTTCCCGGGACAGGGCCGGTTTTTTCTTCTGTCGCGGAAGCAGTGGAAGCGCTTCCGCCGGAGGGCGGGACCGTATATGCCGCTCCCGGTATATACACAGGGCCTCTGGATATTCCCGGTAAAAACGCTGCGCTTATCGGGTCTGATCCGTTTACCACGATCATTACCGGTTACGCAGCGCTGACAAACGGTATCAGGAGGAATGTCCTTGTCCGGGCGGGAAGTGACAGAGCAAGCGGGGACAGAGCTTGCTCTGATCCCGCTGCTCGCTCATTCCGGGCGGAAAATATAACCTTCTGGAACAAGGGTTCCCGCTGGAACACTTTCGTGGGTTACCCCGAACGGAGAGGGGCCGCCTTTGGGATGGAACAGGTATGCGGCGCCCTATTCAGGAACTGCCTCTTTCTGGGGGAACAGGATACCCTCTATCTCAGAAACGGGATCGCCCGTTTCGACACCTGTTATATAGAAGGGGATATCGATTTTATCTGCGGAGGCGCGACAGTCCTCTTCAACTGCTGCCATCTGCATATACTGAACCACGTTCCCGCCTTTATCACTGCCGCCGCCCCTGTCAATGACTGCATCCCTCCGGAGCACCCCCTGTACGAAGCGCTCACCGGAAAGGTACGGGTTGAGGGGTTTCCGGGGCTGCAGGGGTTCATATTTCACCGCTGCCTGATTACCATGGACAGCGGCCTGAAGACCCCTGTCCATCTGGGCCGGGGCCCCTGGAGAAACGGCAGCGGACTTCCGGACGGGGTAAAGGAGGAGGTCCGCTCTTCCGTGACCTTTATCGACTGCGACTTCGGTACGGAGACGGAACCTTTTCTGATCGACCGGAACGAGCTCTGGTGTTCCATGGACGCTCCCATGGGCGATCCTGAAGAGGGTGGTGAACTGTACCGGGTGTACCGTTGCAGGGTAAACGGCGCTCCCCTGTAAGCTCTGTCCCTCTTTTGCCCCCGGCATTGCGTATTCCACTCCCGGCGCGGATCGGCTATTATACCTGTATGTCCGGGGACAGAAAAACAAATGTTATGCGTATTCTCGAAAAACATGAAATCCCCTACACCGTGACGTCCTGCCCGGTGGATGAAAACCACCTGGACGCGGTGACCTTCGCGGAGCGGCTCGGGCTGCCGCCGGAACAGGTGTTCAAGACTATTGTCATGCGGGATGAACAGAACGGGATATGTGTCTTCTGTGTACCGGGGAACAGCGAGGTAAGCCTGAAGAAGGCCCGGCAGCTTCCCGGTGTTTCCGGCAGGATCGCGCCGGTAAAGCAGAACGAGCTTCAGGCCGTGACCGGGTATATCCGCGGGGGCTGCTCCCCCATCGGTATGAAAAAAAACTATCCGACCTTTATAGACGAAACCGCCATACTCTTTGACACCATCTATGTCAGCGCCGGTGTCCGGGGCTTTCAAGTGGGCCTCAACCCCGGTGACCTGCTCCGTGCCGCCGGGGCCTCTTACGCCGACCTTACCGCAGAGCCTTCAGATTTCTGAACCATCAAGTATTACCGCCGCCGGAAAGTGTACCATGCCTGCAAATTCGTCCGCTGGTTCATTGAAATCGGCTGACATCGCAATTTTTCCTTCCCATCCTCCGAGTTTTGCATACTTTATCACCGGTTTTGCTATTTCAAACGGAATCGCTTGCCGGTACACAACTTGATTGAGAAACACATTGATTGCGGTTGTCATATCCAGCCCTAAATCTGACAAAACTGACTGGGCTTCCGCCTTTAATTCACTGTCTGTACGAATGTTTATGTTAGTCATAGACATAGGCGTTTCTCCTCTCTTTACAATATATATAAACGTTAATACATTGTGCGTATATTGTAAATATTTATTTTACCGGGCTTCAGCACAAATAACAGTAAATCATGATTGAGAACAGATGGCGCAGACGATTTACAAGCTGCGATTCGTGGACTTCAAGCCAATACATCTGTACCCCGTTTGATGTCCGTTGAGTTGTCATTCATTTGTATTGATAATACTTGATAATAATACTATTTTATAGTACAATATTAATACAAAAGAGGCAATTGCAAATCTAATCGAGTTTTGCAATTGCTTCAGAAAACTACATTTAGAGGTTGCTGTATGGCTATGATTCAAGTCCGCATAGACGATAACATGAAATCCGCAGCTGATGCCCTTTTTTCCTCTCTCGGTCTTGACACCTCCACAGCGGTAAGAATGTTCATTGCCGCCGCCATTGAGAATGACGGCATACCCTTTACGGTAAAACGATCCGGCAATCATAAACCAAACGCCCAACTCCGCGAAGCTATGGAAGATATACGATTAAAACGTAATCTTCATGGGCCTTATGCGACCGCTGACGAAGCTGTGCAGTCTATGAGGGATGACTGAAATGCTCAGATTTAGAGAATGCCATATAGAACCGGATTGGCTCCTTGTTTATCAAATTTTTGAGGATGATCTCATTCTTGCATCTGCCGGTACGGAAACACACTCTGACCTTTTTGATGAATAGATTCAGAGCTGAGGAACCGCTGAATAAGTCGTCGAGGCTTATTCAGCGGTTGTTATAATGCAGTTGCCCTGCATACAGTCGTCAGTTTCCCTGCTCCGCTCCGGCAGCTATTTCCTTTGCTCTTTTCCCCTGAGGGCCTTTTTTGGCCGCCGGTTCCTCCCTTTCCGAGGGAGTTCCCGTCCGGGGTTTCCTGCCGTAATAGGCATTGAGATAGAGCTGTTTTATCTCCTCCACCAGGGGATACCGGGGATTGCCGCCGGTGCACTGGTCGTCAAAAGCCAGCATGGACATCTCCTCAAGGGTATCGAGGAACTGCCGCTCGTCTATTCCCGCTGCCTGTATGGAAACAGGGATATCCAGTTGTTTCTTGAGCTCCTCGATTGCGCCGAGCAGCTTTTCGACCTTTTCGTCAGGGGTCTTTCCGCCGAGTCCCAGATAGTCCGCGATACGTCCGTAGCGTTCCACGGCGATGGGATACTTGTACTGGGGAAAAGCTGCCTGTTTGCTCGGCGCGTCCACCGCGTTATAGCGGATAACTCCTGTCATCAGCAGAGCATTTGCCAGTCCGTGGGGAATGTGAAACGCCGAACCAAGTTTGTGGGCCATGGAGTGACACACCCCAAGCATGGCGTTCGCGAAGGCCATACCCGCCATTGTGGAAGCGTAATGCACCTTTTCCCGGGCCTTCGGGTTCGCCGCCCCTTCAGCATAGGCGGAAGGCAGATACTTGAAGAGTATCCTCAGCGCCTCCAGCGCCATGCCGTTGGTATAATCCGTGGCAAATACCGAAACAAAGGCTTCTGTGGCGTGAACTATCGCGTCTATCCCCGAATAGGCTGTAAGCGATTTCGGCATGTTCATGACAAAATCGGGGTCTACAATTGCCATGTCCGGGGTGAGGGAGTAATCGGCGATGGGATACTTGATGTTCTTCTGCTCATCGGTGACAATGGCAAAGGGAGTAACCTCGGAGCCTGTCCCGGAGGTGGTGGGAATCGCGACAAAATACGCCTTTTTTCCCAGCTCCGGGAACTTGAAGATGCGTTTGCGGATATCCATGAACCGCATGGCCAGTTCGGAAAACTGTACCATCGGCTGTTCATACATCAACCGCATGATCTTCGCCGCATCCATAGGGCTGCCCCCTCCGAGGGCGATAACCACATCGGGTTTGAATATGTTCATAATGTCCACACCCTTATAGATGGTCGCCAGATCGGGATCCGGTTTTACATCGAAGAATACCTCA
>JAISVD010000109.1 GCA_031271875.1 Spirochaetaceae bacterium
TGACGCCCGCCATGCCTTGGGGCTACGATAAACCATGATCGGAATAGTTGATTACAATGCGGGGAATATCCGCAGTGTGGAGCTTGCCCTGCGGTTTCTGGGGCTTGAATACCGTATCGCCAGGCGGCCTTCGGAACTTGAAAAAACTGAAAGGCTCATTTTTCCCGGAGTTGGGGAGGCATCCTACGCGATGGAGCAGCTCTCCCGTTCAGGGTTTGATATATTTCTCAGGGAATACGCGGCATCCGGGCGGTATCTTCTGGGGGTGTGTCTTGGTTCCCAGATCATATTCAGCCATTCAGATGAGGGGGGCGATGCTGATGCATCGCAGACCGACTGTCTCGGCCTTGTTCCCGGCGCTATCCGCCATTTTGACGCTCTTCTTCCGGCAGAGAGGCAGACCGGCGGCGGACGGCTCAAGATACCCCACATGGGATGGAACAATATCCGTTATGCGGGCGCGGAGCGCGGAGCTCCGCTCGATCCCCTTTTTAGGGGGATACCCGAAAATTCCGATTTCTATTTTGTCCACTCCTATGTTATCCAGCCGGAAGACCCCGGAGTGGTGACCGCCTATGCCGATTACGGCATCCCCGTCCCTGCGGCAGTCAGAAGCGGCAATGTGTTTGCCGTGCAGTTCCATCCGGAAAAGTCGGGGGCCTGGGGGCTCGGAATACTCAGGAATTTTGCGGAGCTTGACCTATGCTGAAAAAACGGATAATCGTCTGCCTCGATGTGAAGGACGGGCGCACGACAAAGGGCGTGAAATTTCTCGGAAATGTGGATATCGGCGATCCCGTGGAGATGGCTGCGGAGTATTACCGCCAAGGTGTGGATGAACTCGTTTTTTACGATATTATGGCGTCCGCTTCGGGGCGGGGGCCCATACTCGACCTTATCAGGCGGGTAGCGGAGAAGATATTCATTCCCTTTTGCGTTGGGGGCGGTATCGGCACCATCGACGATATCCGCAGTACTATCCTCGCGGGGGCGGAAAAAATAAGCCTCAACTCCCAGGCGGTGAAAACTCCTTCCCTCATCACCGAGGGAGCCCGTGTTTTCGGGAACCAGTGCATCGTGCTGGGGATGGACGCTCTGCGGGACGGAACCATGCCCAGCGGATACCGGGTGTATATTAACGGCGGGCGGACGGCTACGGAACTGGATGCCCGGGAGTGGGCCTGCCGTGCGGTTGAGCTCGGAGCCGGTGAGATCGTGCTCAACTCCATCGACGCCGACGGAACCCGCGAAGGCTATGAGCTGCCCCTGACCCGCATGATCGCCGAGGCCGTCCCGGTTCCCGTGGTCGCTTCCGGCGGGGGCGGAAAGGTTTCCCATCTCGCTCAAGTCCTCACTCAGGGACAGGCGGACGCGGCGCTCATCGCTTCCATGGTTCACTCCGGGGAGTATACTCTTGGTTCGATAAAGCGGGAACTCCGGGAGATGGGTATCCCCGTAAGAACTTTGAGTAAATGCAGAGACGCTCAAAACACTGTCAAAGCGCTTGATATTTAACTAATACAAGTGTTATTATTTATAATAACATAATCATTATTAGGAGAATAGATAGCAAAGAAAAAATTCTCCTATAAGAAAAAATTAAGTGTAGACTTATTAAGAGGGGATGTTGAATGGCTTCAAAATATAATTTTCTTGATAAAAATCCTACAGATATTATGACTGAGGATGAGATTGATAATTTTGAGGAAGCTATGAGTCCTTTTAATTCTTCACGCAAAGCAGAGGAAAATAATCTTTCAGATTCAGTTGAAAGAGTTACTAAAGACCTAGAAAATATCTTATTTTAATAAAAATTATTGTTTTTTATTAAAACAGTAATCAGGAAATTTTATGTGTGATACAGATAGTTATGGTTCTCACTGTTGGCTTCCAAGTATAGAATTGCTTGCACATAGAGTATTCAAGATTTTTTAATTGAAAGAAGGTGGTCAATGTTTAAGACTTTCTGAGACAAATTTAAAACAATTATCTGTGTGTTATAAACGTAATCTTGATACATTTAAAAATGCCTCCTTTGGAAAACATGCACATGAAATTCGGATAGACCAGCATAAAATCGCTGCAGTATATATCCAATCTATTTTAGAGTGTAAACCATTTTGTATTGATGTAACCGAATGGGACTCTACCAAAAAATGCAGACTTCGTATGGAACCTCATTATAAAAATTGTTTTTTACAACTTATGCACCATTATTTAAAACACCCAGAATCATTAGATATAATCGGTATGGCTCACATTATTTATTTTATAGAGCATCAATTTTTTCATCCTGTATAAACAGACGATGGAAGCAATTGCAAAACTATGAAAGTTTTGCAATTGCTTCCAAATGACAATAGTAGAGATAGTATATAGCACTGATTCACAGTCAGTCCCTTTCTGAAATCCCGGACCTCGCGCGGCTCCCCGGCGTTTCATACACGTCCACCGCAAAGAGCGGCGCTTCGGGCAGCAGTTGTTTCAGCTCCGTGAATATGTATTCCGCGATCCGTTCCGCGCTGGGATTACCGGCGAAAATCTCCATGTCGTTCAGGTTCCTGTGATCCAGGGTCCCGCAAACCTCCCGGAGCGCTTTTTTCAGCGCCCCGAAGTCGAGGAGCATTCCCCCCTCGCTGAGAGTGTCCCCCCTGGCGTGGGCGAGAACCCGGTAGTTGTGGCCGTGCAGGTTCTCACATTTTCCGTGATAATTTTCGAGATAGTGGGCCGCGGCAAAATCCGCTTCGACCCGGACTTCATAATAATGGTTCCTGTTCATCCCCTCTCCTTGATCCTGTAATGGTATACCCAGCCTTCTCCAGCACGGCGGCGGCGGAATCTGTATTTTCTTTTCTCACAAGTATGTAATCGGTGTTGAATGTGGAAACAGCGAAGACCGGTATCCGCGCTCCCGCGAGTACGGAAGTTATACCCGCCAGTACTCCGGTGAGTGAAAAATCGAGCGGCCCCCGGACTTTCAGGCAGTTCCAGCCGTCACTCCGGGCAATACAGCCAGCGGGCGCTTTCTCCGCAGGGCAAACCAGGGAACATTCATCTTCCGTCCGGGAAAGAAACGTGTAGGATTCGCTCAAGTCCAGCCCGGAAAGATCGGCCTCTCCTTTTTCAGCGAGTTTGCACACCGAAAAAAGCATCGGCAGCAGTTCAAGTGTCAGCTCAGGGGGCTTTTCCAAAGAGGTAAGGGCAATGATATTGATTACCGGCTCTTCATAGGGGTGTACCGAGCGGATTGCGGAAACAGTATTCCGCAGATTCTCCCCAAGACAGCATACCTCCACTTTGTACTCCTCCGCCTCACAGAGTACCCCTTCGGTACCGTTATAGGGGGAAGAACCGTTCAGAGGTCTCCAGCACCCGGATACGGTACTCCATGAAAGACATCTGTCATAGTTACCCAAATGCCCCGCCCCGGAGGAACGCAGGACCTCCCGGAGATTCTCAAAATGTGACCGGGGAATGAATATTTCGAGCTTGAAAAGGTCAGCCATAGCGGATTTTTCGTATCTCCTCAATTCTTGTGCGGAAAATTCCCGCAAAATCAGTGTAGATAGAGCTCCCTCCGGTGTCAAGCAAGGATTTTACAGATGAAAAGAAAATAAAGAGTCCCAACGGGCCAGCTTTCGGGAAAATATCCATAATTGGCACCTATTACATTGACATCAAGCTGCTTTTTGCTCATATTACTATTATGGCAAAGAAGAATGTATCGGAGAATGATGGTTTTTTCGAAAAAATAGTCGGTTTAATTTTCAGATCAAGCGATCCCGAGGCGGAAAAAAAGCGGCAATTGAAAAATATTGCCAAGGAGTTATTAAAAAGCAAATACAGGTTTTATAAACCCGGGAGCGGAGAGGCTTTACCCGGTATGGCAAAGTTCTTTTTTGATATCTATAAAACCGTAGCCGCCGCACAGACATTGCTTTATGCCGGACAGTCATCGAATGTGGTTCAGAATATTATAATAGAATCGGTATTTACCGAAAAACAGCGAAAAATCGCGCCTCTGCTTACGGAAGAGTCGATACGGGAGCGGGCGAATACCATTCAGGTGAAGGTCCTCGTCAAACAGGTGAAGGAGGAACTTTCAGCTTTTGTGTCTGAATTCGATAATAACAGAATAGCAGAGATCGATAGGCTCTATTCCCGGTTTACCGCGCTGACTGCGTTTGTGGGCTTTGACTACCATTTCCTGCTCAAGAAATTTGATTCCTCCCTGCCGGAACGCAATTTCAACTATACCCCCCATTTTGAAGCTATCCGGGGCGAATATGTGGTTGATGACCTCAAGGATTTTATCTCTGTGGCATGGCCGCTCCCCATGGATTCAGCATGGGCAGACACTTTTGCCATCATCAAGACATACAGAGAGGTAGAACCTGTTGCTCCGGGGGCATGGAACAAGCTGATGTCGAGGATTCAGGACCTGAAAAACTCACGGATTCTGGAAAAGATCATCCAGCACAGCTCAAAGGACCCTGTATATAACGTTTCCTATACGACCGGTTCCGAGCATATCGCGGCTCCGTATATTGAAAAGCTGAAAACCCAGACAGAGCTTGTGCTTAACAAGCTCCAGCAGGAGAGACAGAACAATAAGGTCAATGACCTTCTGATGAAACTGTTCGAGGCAACAGAGATCGTGCGGCTCCGCAACTATTCCGAACGGGGAAACGCCGTTTTTCAGCAGAAGATGATCAGCGGCTATCTGTACTATGACCCGCTCAATTATATGAAGGCATTCCTTATAGATTATTTTAAAAAGGATATCCGTGAGGTTTCCGAACTTGTGTTGGTGCGGGGACAGTGGTCCACAGCAACCCTTGCCAACGAGATGTCCGAGGCCTACCACAGCCTTCTTGAAACTTCGAATAAAATTACCGCCTTTGACGAGTCCCTTGCGGAGGACAGCGATCTCGGGGTGAAACTCAAAACCCTCACCATGCGTATGGACCGTGACAAGGAGGCGGGAAACATTCTCCGTTCCCAGCTCAAGGATATTAATGAGCGCGCCCTGAATTTTCTTACGAACGGCAGCCAGAACCTGGTGGTCTATGCGCGGAACCTCAAGAATATCCTCGAAGACAAGGAGAAGCCGCATCCGGAGATCATTATCAACTGGAAGGAGCTTGACCATTACAGCGAAGAACCCTTCAAGGATCGGGGTGTTGCTGTATATAAACAGATATATCTCTTTATAACACTGATGCAGATGTTCCTTAAACCCTCTTCGGGACAATAGGAGCGGATTTCCCTCCTGGTGAATAAAAAAAGGTATCAGGATCACCCTGATACCTTTTTTATTTATGCCCGCCATACCGGCAGCGGTCTGTTACTCTCCGGATTCAAACACCGGCACGACCTCTCCGTCGGGATATCTGGCATTAATGTAGTCCCGGATTTTCCCGCTCTGGAGCGCCTTTACCAGCGCAACGATGGCAGGCTTGTTTTCACTCCCCGCCTTGACCGCCACCACATTCACGTATGGGGAGTCCGCCCCTTCGACGTAGAGTCCGTCTCGCTTCGCATTCAGCCCCGCAGGAATCGCGTAGTTGCCGTTGATAACGGCTGCATCCACATCGTCAAGAACACGGGGAAGGGAAGCCGCTTCGATCTCCCGGAACTTCAGTTTTTTCCCGTTTTCCGTGATGTCCAGAGGAGTCGCCGTAATTCCCGCCGCGCTGTTCAGCGTGATGAGCCCCGCCGACTGGAGCAGGAGAAGAGCCCGCCCCTCATTGGTAGGATCGTTGGGGATCGCTATGGTCGCTCCATCGGAAACCGCCTCCAGGGAGGAATACTTCCGCGAATAGAGGGCGATAGGCTCTATGTGGATGCCCCCGGCGCTCACCAGATGGAATCCCTTCTCCTTGTTGAATGATTCGAGATAGGGAAGGTGCTGGAAAAAATTCGCGTCCAGCTGGCCTGACTCAAGCGCCTCATTGGGGGTGGTGTAATCGGTGAATTCCGTTACTTTCAGTGTATAGCCCTCTTTGGCAAGTTCCGGGACGATCAGAGTGAGCATCTCCGCATGGGGCTCCGGCGTGGCCCCGACTGTGATCGCATTTTCATTTTTGTCCTTTGAGCAGCCCGCACATACAAGGGCGAAAACCGCAAGGATCGCAAAAACCTTTTTCATTTTATATTCCTCCTCCTATAAAATTTTCCCGTTAATCGGATGCGGAATTATTCCACACAGAACTTCGTTCTGCACGGAGCTTTGTTCCGCACCTCCTTCAGGATAAACGGCGTATCCGGAATTCCGTTCCGGCGCCGATTCTGCAAAAAAGTGGTGTGTACCGCTACCGCTTTGCCATCAGCCTGGCAGCGATTTTTGAGCCCGCAACCTGGATGACTTCAACGAGGACCAGAATGACAATGACCGCCGCGAGCATGACATCGCTTCTGAACCGCTGGTATCCGTACCGGATCGCCAGGTCCCCAAGGCCGCCCCCTCCGATGGCCCCGGCCATGGCGGAGTATCCGATGAGGTTGATAATTGTCAGTGTCATCCCTGAGACAAGGGAGGGCATCGCTTCCGGCAGCAGTACTTTGAAGATGATCTGGGTAGTGGTGGAGCCCATTGCACGGGCGGCCTGAATGACCCCCGGTTCCACCTCCTTCAGTGCTGTCTCGATGATACGGGCCACAAAGGGGGCCGCCGCAATGGACAGCGGTACGATTGTCGCCACAGTACCGATACTGGTTCCCACAATCAGCCGTGAGAGCGGGATGAGCAGTATGATAAGTATGATAAACGGAAATGATCGCAGGATGTTAACGATCCTGCTGAGTACCTGATAGAGAAGGGGCTTCGGAATGATTCCCCCTGCCGGATCGGTGACGCAGAGCAGTATCCCCAGAGGAAGTCCCAGAAGCAGCGAAAAAAAGGTCGAGGAGAGTACCATTATCAGCGTTTCCATCGTAGCGGAACTTACAAGGGCAATGAGATTATTCACGGATTTACCTCCTCAACGATAATATCCTGTTCCTTCAGCCACCGGAGGGCTTTTTCGACCTCCTCCCTGTCTCCGGTAATGTCGGTTATGAGGGTCCCCACATCCTGCAGGGCGGTGCGCTGGATACCGCCGGCGCGTATGTTGAATTCAATATCAAACAGGCGGCTGAGACGGCTGAGTATCGGCTCTCCGGTTTTGTTCCCCCGGAAATGCAGAATGTAATGCCCCCCCTCCGAGGACCAGCGCACTATTTTTTCGGCCCCATCCTTCGGATGGCCCTCTACAGGAAGTTCCTCCGCAGGAGGTCCCTCCATAGGCGCCAGATGGGCAAGGAAGTCCCGGGTCACCGGAGAGCGGGGAGCGGTAAAGATGTCGGCGACCGTACCCTGTTCCACCGGGCGGCCGTCATCGAGGACGGTCACCAGTTCACAGGTATCCCTGACAACCTCCATCTGGTGGGTTATCATCACAACCGTCAGGTTCATCCTGTGCTGGAGGTCCCGGATAAGGTTGAGTATCGAATGGGTAGTCTGCGGGTCGAGGGCGCTGGTGGCCTCGTCGCAGAACAGTATGTCGGGATTATTCGCCAGAGCACGGGCTATGGCCACCCGCTGTTTCTGCCCCCCCGAAAGGGTGCTGATAGGGGCCTTTCCGCGGCCTTCAAGCCCTACAAGGGAGAGGAGCTCCCCGGTACGCGCCCTGATCGCAGGCTTTGCCGTACCGGCGATCTCCATGGGGTAGGCGATATTCTCTTCGGCGTTCCGGGAGCTGAAGAGGTTGAAATTCTGGAAGATCATGCCTATCCTGCGCCTGCGCTCTATGAGTTCTTTTTTTGCGAGATTATCAACCCGTACCCCGTCATAATAGATCTCCCCTGAATCCGGTTTTTCCAGCAGGCTGATAAGCCGCACCAGGGTGGATTTGCCCGCCCCGCTTTTGCCGATTATTCCGTATATGGTATTGGATGGAATTTCCATACCGATGCCGTTAACAGCGGAAATGGCGCCTCCACCGGCACTGTAGGTGCGTTTCAGATTATCCAGTGTTATACGCATCGGGTCAAATCCTCCAAAGTCGGACCGTTCCTCCGGCAGAATATTCGCCGGTGTACTTATATAAAAACGATCGTTATTATTGCATATTTATACAAATATGAGAAAAAATCAAGTATAAAAACATAGTTTTACAGGTATCTCTGGATTTACTTTTTAGACGGATCTGCTAAGCTCTGACCCCATATGAGCCATATGAACATAGCATTCAATTTCTCCTGCATATCTGTACCCGATAATATGCATCAGCTACTATTTTTCTGTTCTTTCTCATGTAGAGTAGTATCAGCATTGAGTGAGTGTTTTCAGACGATATCTGACAGAATATTCTGCATTTAAAGCTCTGTCCCTGTTCGGGCCCTTTTCCTGTAGATACCGCCATCCTTAGTGCGGAACGAATTAGCCGTACCGAATCAGCTGTCTCTCAGTTTTTTCCAGTACCCGATGATGTTCCGGGCGCTGTCATCCCAGTTGAATCTCCTGATATTCGCCAAACCCCGTTCAATCAGGCGGCGGCGGTATGCTGAATCTTCCGTTATCTTTCGCAATCCCGCGGCAAAATCCTCAACCGAATCGGGACGGGAGATGATATAGGCCGCGTCTCCCACCACTTCGGGGATAGCGAAGATGCCGCTGGTCAGGACGGGGCAGCCGCAGGCCATGGCTTCTATATTCGGCATACCAAAGCCCTCGGCAAAAGAGGGGAACACAAACGCCTCCGCCCCGTTGAGCAGCTGTACCGAGTCCTCTTCGGAAACAAAACCCGGCGCGCGGTATTGCTCCGCGATTCCGGCCTCCGCAGCGAGCTGTTTCGCTTCTGCCCCGTCCCAGCCCCGCCCGGCGCACACGAGCAGGCAGGACGACCCTGTTTCCTGAATAAAGCGGCTGAACCCGCGGAAGATCGTGACGGGATTTTTCCTCGCCGAGCAGCGGCTGAGGTGGAGGATGTATTTCTGTCCCGGTTTTTCATTCAGGATGTTCCGCCGTTCGCTCTCTGGCAGAGTCCGATATTTCGGGCTGAGCCCGTTGGTGGTGATGCATATCTTTTCAGGGTCAATATGGTAGTGCTCCGTGAAATAGCGCTTCCCCGTCTCCGAGACGGTGGCGATTCCGTCCATTTTTTTCATCAGCAAGGGCTGTATTTTCGTATCGTGGAACCGCTGAATAAAGGAGTACCCTTGAGGATACAGCACCTCTTCGATACCGTGAATGGTAGCGGTTTTTTTCGCGGTCACGCCCCACAGGGGCGCATAAACCGAAAGCGGTGAATAATGCACGATATCGAACCGCTGTTTCGCGATGATCTTTGACGCGGAGAGAGGATTGCGGGGGATCAGCAGCTCACGCACACGTTCATATAGGGGGTTTTCGCTTTTTGCGTAATGAATGAGGGTGAACTCCATTGTTCCGTCGTTCAGATCGAGGACGTGCTTCATCAGTTCATCGAGATGGCGCCCGGAACCGGATGTCCAGTTATCCAGTGGCTTGCTCATGACAGCTATCCGGAGTTTTTTTGCTGTACTCATTATACTATAAAGTATATAATGTATAGTAGAGTATGTTCAATATAACTGTACTGACCTTTGTGGACAGGATATCCTGTTTTTACTCCCTTTCCCCCTTCCTGTTTAACCGGGACAAGCGGTTCTCCTTTACCTACACCAGTGACGCCGCATGGTGTCTCGAAAATGACCGTAATTCAATCCTTGTCATGATGCGGCAGTTCATCAAGCCCGACGCTGTGGATATCGGGCTGCTTGAGCGGCTGCGGGCGAAGTATGACAGGATCGCGTTTTTTCACGACGATGCCGGCGGCGGAATCCCCCGGCTGGAGGCGCTCCCCCATGCGGATCTTTTCTATTCAAAGGCGCTGTTCAGGGACAGAGCTCTCTACGGCAGAAAGCTCTACGGCAAGGAGCTCTATTCGGATTATTACCACGAAAAATACGGCGTGACCGATCCCGATTACCGTCCCAGAGCGGTGGAAACCGACCCGGCGCAGCTCGCGAAGCTCCGGCTCTCCTGGAATATCGGCATCGGGGATTATCCCCGGGACCAGCTGCGCCAGCGGGCCGGAGTCGCTTTGAGCCGCATGTTCGGTGTTCCTCCGGTGAAACTGTTGTACCGGAAAAACAGGTTTGACCCGGAAAGGGCGCTCAAAAACAATAAAAGTCTGTATCCTGTTCACGCCCGTGTTGGTTTAATCAGCAGGCCGTCGATCAGTTACCAGCGTAAACTCATTCTGGATAGAATCGAAGGGAATCCGCTTTTCCTGACCGGACGGGTGCCCCAAGCCAGGTTCAACAGGGAAGTTGCGAATTCACGGATCATACTCAGCCCCTTCGGCTGGGGGGAGCTGTGCCTCCGGGATTTCGAGACTGTCAGGAGCGGCGCGCTGCTGCTCAAGCCGGATATGGGCCATATCGAGACATGGCCCGATATTTTTGTCCCCGGTGAGACCTATGTCCCCTTTGACTGGGATGCGGAGGAGCTCGCCGCAAAGGCCGATTACTACCTGGCTCATGAAAATGAGCGGCGGGGGATCGCTGAAAACGCGGCTCAGGTTTATGCCGGGGCGAGTGGAACGGTTCAGGAGAGGTTCTCTTCAATCATGGAGGAGATTTGCAGATGAAGACACGGTACACATTCGCTCAGGTACGCGCCTCCCTTCCGGCTGAAAAACGCAGGCAGGACGGCACGGTTACCCGCTTTTTTTACCGGCCCCTCTCCATGCCCGCGGCGTGGCTCTTTCTGCGGATGGGCTTCTCCCCAAACGCCGTAACCTATCTGGGGATCCTGTGCAGTATTGCGGGGTTTGTCCTCGCCCTCATTCCCTCGATGGCCTTCCAGTACGGAGCGGTCGCGGCTTTTGCGCTTTTTGCTGTCTGCGACTGCGCCGACGGAAATATGGCCAGAACCATCCGTTTTGCCGCAGCGGAATCTTCCCCGGCGGACAATTCCGCCGCTTCAGCGCCGAATCCTCACGGCGAGTGGCTTGATGCTCTCGGCGGATACTGTACCTATACGGCGATCCTTCTGGGTATGGGCTGTTCCGCGATGTTTGTCGCGGGCGGCGTTGTTCCCGGTATTGGCTGGGCGATTCCCGGAGGGAGCGCGGTCTGGATGCTCATTGCTGCGGCGGCCTGCGCGGGAAATCTGCTCATGCGGCTCGCGTTTCAGTCCTTCCGGGCGATGTCCGGTTCCTCCGACAAGTCCTATGTGGGCGGGGAGAAGCGGTTCAGCGAGGAGATAGGGATAACCGGATGGATGCCCCCCGTTTATCTTGCGGGGGTGATTACCGGGTTTTTGCCCTGGGCGCTTGTTTTTTATGCGGTGGTGTACTGCGGCGGATGTTTTCTTACTATAATAAAGCTGCTTGTCAAAGTGGAACGGGCCGCTGCGGAGCAACGCTCCGCAACAAAGTTGCAGGGACCTGATGAATAACAGCAGCACGGTTATGATATCCGCGAACAAGTCATGGAACCTCTATAACCGCAAGCGGCTGCTGAACGCGCTCAAGGGCGCAGGCTGGACGGTTATCGCTCTGGCGAGCCCCGACGATCTCGCGGAAAAGATACGGGATGAGCTGGATATCGAATTCATTCCCCTTCCCATGCAGGGTGACAGTACAAAGGTCTCCGAGGATATACGCCTTTTTTTTCAGTATCTCTCGATCTACCGCAAGCGAAAACCCTTTGCGGCGCTGCATATAAATAACAAGCCGAATATTTACGGCGCCCTTGCCGCCTCTCTTTTGAGGATTCCGTCGATCAGTAACATCGCAGGGCTGGGGATTATCGCCGATAAGACCGGTATTACGCCGAAGATCGTGTTCAGCCTGTACAGACTGGCCCTCTCGTTTCCGAAAAGCTATGTGTTTTTCCAGAACCGCGACGACAGGGAGTTTTTTCTGGAAAGGCATCTGGTCAGGGAGGAGAAAACGGCGGTGCTGCCCGGTTCGGGGATAGATGTCTCCGCTTTTACTCCCGACGAGGAGGGGAACCAGTCTGACCGTAAAGGAATCTGTTTCCTCTTCAGCAGTCGGCTTCTGGTGTCAAAGGGGATAGAACAGTATATCGAAGCGGCTTCGCAGATCAAAAGCGAATATCCCGATACGGAATTCGATGTTATCGGCGAATATGATTCGGATAATCCCATATTCATCTCTCCTGAAAAACTGGAAAGCGCCCGCAATACGGGGCTGATAACCTATTACGGTAATGTGCCGGACGTGAAACCCTTTATACGGAAAGCCGACTGTGTGGTCCTCCCCTCCTTTTACCGGGAGGGAGTTCCCCGGGTACTGCTCGAAGGCGCCGCGATGGGCAAGCCTCTCATCGCAGCCGACAGCGTAGGAACCCGGGAACCGGTGGAGGATGGACAAAACGGTTTTCTCGTCGCCCCGGAGGACACAGGTTCTCTTCTTGAGGGGATGCTCCGCATTATCCGGGCTTCCCGGTCGGAACGCTCTGAGATGGGCCGGAAATCGCGGCACATTGCGGAAACGCGGTTTTCCGATACAATCATTCTTGAATCGTATATCGGCAGACTCTCCCTGATAAAGGAAGGGAAACTGGATCGCTTTCAGGATTATAACGGAGTTTTATGATAATGAAGAAAACAGTATACGGAATTATGGCGGCAGCCCTCTTCTGCGTTACCCTTACGGGGCTGTACGGAGCGGAGCGGAACGGCGCCGATTACGCTGCGCCCTATGTCGCGTCTTTTCTCGAAGCTCTGTCCCTGCCGGCGGGAGAGAGCTATGCTTTCACCTATCAGGACACGGAACAGATGCTGGGACTCTCCGCTGATACAGGGATCAATATCTTTGAGCTGATAGACTGTATGTACCGGTATCTTGCTCCCCGCAGGATGCGTATATCCATCTCCGGTGAGGCCCTGAGGAGTCTCCAGTCGGAATTCGATCTGGGAGGGGAGCGGGTCCTGGCCATCCTGTCGGTTGAAAAACTCCGTTACCTTGAACTCGGAGCCGTTCTTTCGAGTTCGCAAAGCGACCTCAGGGGGCAGAACGCGCTTGACGTATACCTCGATTCCCCTTGTTCAAAGTATATAGAGATCGGTACTGCTTCCTATGAGGCGCGGTTCGGTTTTAAAACAATTACCCCCCTGCTGCTGGCGGACGCATACGGCGTCACCGTAAAGCGGCTGTTTGTGACCACGCCGCTGACCAAACTGGAGCTGTATGCTCCGGGCAAGGGAGCCATATACGTGAAGGCGCTCTCCCGGCCCAAGAAGTGGAATCTTGATATCATTTCACGGATATAACGCCTTGTTTTTCGCCGGAAATTGCTATAATCTGATAAAGACGGATATATGAAAAAGGTTTATATTGTAACCGGAGCCGCGGGTTTTATCGGTTATTACACCAGCCGGGCGCTGCTGGAGGCTGGAAATACCGTAATCGGCGCGGATTCCGTAAATACGTATTACTCTCCGGTACTCAAGGAGATGCGCCTGGGGAAACTTGAATCCCTTTCCCGTGAGTCGGGCGCGGAATTTCTCTTTTACCAGGGGGATATCGCGGATCGGGGATTTGTGGAGCAGCTGCTCTCCCGTCACCCCTGCGACTGTTTTATCCATCTCGCGGCACAGGCCGGAGTCAGGTACAGCATCGATAACCCCCGCGCCTATGGCAGCAGTAATCTCGACGGATTCCTCAATGTCCTTGAAGGCGTTCGTCATTACAAAGTTCCGCACCTCATATTTGCATCCAGCTCCTCTGTCTACGGACTTAACCGGAAAGTGCCGTTTTCGGAGAGGGATTTTACCGAACATCCCGTGAGTCTCTATGCGGCGACAAAAAAAGCCAACGAAGTTATGGCCCACAGTTACAGCGCTGTGTACGGCATACCTGTGACGGGGGTTCGCTTTTTTACCGTATATGGCCCGCTGGGAAGGCCCGATATGGCTTATTTCAAATTCGCTGAATCGATCATGCAGGACAGACCCATACAGATATACAATAATGGCGATCTCCTCCGGGATTTTACTTATATCGATGATGTGGTGAAGGCCCTGCTGCTCATTGCCGGAAGACCTGCGAAACCCTTTGACGGATTTGACCCGGAAAATCCCCTGCCGGACAGATCCTCCGTTCCCTACCGGATATATAATATCGGAAACGCCCATCCGGAAAAATTGATGGATTTTATCGGAATCCTCGAAGCGCAGCTTGAAAAAACAGCCCGCAAGGAGTTCCTTCCCATGCAGGCCGGGGACGTATATATAACTTCCGCCGATACATCAGCGCTGGAAAGTGATTTCGGCTGGAAACCGTCAACTTCGCTGGAAACGGGATTAAGACAATTTACCGACTGGTATAAAAAGGAGCGCATATGGCAACTATCGCTGTAGCAGGAACAGGATATGTGGGTCTCGTTTCTGGGGCATGTCTCGCTGATTTTGGAAATACCGTTATCTGTGTTGATAAGGACACAGGCAAAATAGAAAC
>JAISVD010000183.1 GCA_031271875.1 Spirochaetaceae bacterium
GGTAGAATAAAATGTCAAGTAAAAGTTCAGGGTATCCCACGGTTACTCCTGTAAAAGCTCTGTCCCCGTTTGGTCCCTGGGTTGTTTTTTCTTTATATATCAGGAAAAAAAATGCAGACTGTAAAAGTTCCGCATATATTCAATCGGCAATTGGATAAGCGGCATTCAGGATAGCCTTGCCGACCGAATATACGCAAAAACTGATACAGCCTACAAAGCGCAAACCGTAAACATCCTGTCGGTTATTACCGGGTGCGTCCAATTGGATAAGCGGCATTCAGGATAGCCCGTTGTCCGCTCCGGCAATATCAGGACGATTTATGGCGCACAGGGGACTAACTGAGCTACCAATTATTCCCCCACGCTGAAACCCTCCCATTTCTCTCTGGAAATGGGAGGGTAATTGCATATCAAGGAAGCTGTCCGAACAATGCTGCACAACTTTATTCGGATTAA
Organism: Spirochaetaceae bacterium; assembly: GCA_031271875.1. Classification (GTDB taxonomy): domain Bacteria; phylum Spirochaetota; class Spirochaetia; order Treponematales; family Treponemataceae; genus JAISVD01. The sequence continues at coordinate 457 of JAISVD010000183.1, forward strand.
ACTTGTTCAGACAGCTCTCTTTCCCCTACAGGGAATTTAGAACCAGTACTCAAACCCAACAGGGATTGACCAAGACATATGAGTTTTGTTTTTGAATTTTAGATCTGAACCATCAACCTTAGTACCATCAGCACTAACATCTGAACCAATCTGGAAAGCCGCATATACTGCGCCACCGCCTACATTCTTCTGAATATAAGGCATGATATTATACTCTACATAGGAATTCCATACCACGTGCTCTCTCTTTGACTCACTGGTATATTTGAACTCACCAAGAAAACCAAGAATAACAATTCCAAGATCATAAGACGGGTTTATTGTTGCACCGATCGCCATACCACCGTCTATTGAATAACTATCTCCACTATCCGGCTTCCATGTGGCCTTCTGCCCCACACTAAAAAGTACACCACCAGCAACATTAAACGCCCCGGCTTTAAAATTTGCTCTAAGACTTGCTTCCATTGCAGGCTGATACTCAACTTTTTCAGTCACAAATTCCTCTGTTGAAACGAAAGGCATCTCAAACCCAGCATACAGACCAAGATTTTCAACCGCAGTAAGTGTAAACCCAAGGGCTACCCTGTTTGAATCCCCAGCTAACCCATCAAAAGGCGACAATACACCCTTTATAAAGGTATCAGGTTTAACCAACACAGAGTCTGAGGAATCCAATTTTCCGGTACCGCCTGCAAAAGAAAGAACAAGCTGTCCGATATCAGTGATTGTGTATGCGACACGACCCATAGTGTGGGCAAAAACATGTTCCGCGATATCTCCTCCCTCTTTAGTAGGCACGGTCACTGCAATATACAGATTTTCTATGGGAAACAGTTCAAGAGATGTACCGGAACATACCTCATATCCCCAGCCATTTAATATACCTCTGTAGTTGTCACCTTTCCAGCCATTCCGTCCATACATCCTCGGAGGAAGAATATCATCATTAAAAGTAATCACTCCAACATTCGGATTACCGCCGCCCCAGAAATATCCAAGGGTAATTTTCATCACATCGAGGGGCTGCCACCAGATATTGGATAAATAGTGATATGGCTCACCCGGACGAAGCTGTATCCAGCCTCCAAAGTTGCCGTCTTCATTTGTGGCGGTCACATTGACCCGGCTGCGTACAGGAGCTAACGCACTCTTTGAAGGAGCCATACCCCACTTTGTCTGAAGTTTGCTGTCTTCTTTATCATCACCAGAAACGACCTCCCAGTTACCGACAACACTTCCCCCTACACTCACTTCTGCAAACGCTGCGGCTGCCACCAGAGCGAATGCAATTGAAAGAGCAATAAGCCTTTTCATTTTTTCCTCCTTAAAAATCATCGCTAATAACAAGTATATTACTTGGTATTAACAACAATATAACTTGTTAATACCAAGTTGTCAACCCTTGTTATTAGCATATGATTAATAATGGAGGGTATATGAATACGGAACCGGAAACTGTACGGAAAACGCTATCCATAAACATGAAGAGGTATCGGAAACTGCTGGGCCTTTCACAGGAAAAACTTGCCGAGGCCGCAGGGCTTTCGTCGCAGACAATCAATGATATAGAGGGATGCAGAATGTGGGTAAGCGATAAAACAATTGCGAAACTCTCTGATGCGCTTCATGTTGAAGTATATCAGCTGCTTATTTCCCGCAGTATGCAGGAATCGCCGCCGGTTTCATCCCCTGAAATGCTGCTGGACCTTCAACGGAATGTAAAAAAGGCTATCGATTCACTATTTGACGAGACATTAAAAAACAGCTATTAAAATGGTATTATTTCAGTACTATGTCCCTCTGGATATGTTCATGTTCACTTCCATATAATCCGCATATTTTTTTGAATACATTGCACAATCAGTTACATACTGTACAAATTTCTTCTCTGGTATATCTGTTTTCTCTGTACAAAACCGATATTTTTGCTATATTAATAAGGTATGCTTTTCCAGAATCCGGTTTTTGAAGGAGAGATTGGGTGAAACTCTATAGCAAACAGCAGGTAATTTTTGCGGCGGTCTGTTCAGCCTTAATAGTATTTCTGGGAGCGGTGGGCTTCGGCTTTATCAGGTTTTCCGGGAAGGAAAAAAAAGAGGTTGTCACCTTTATCGCGGAGAGCGCGGAAACAGAGCAGGTGCAGTCATTCGTACTCCACCAGTCTGCGGATCGCACATCGGCGGAGCAGAACACCGCAGTCAAAACGGACCAGCTCTATGCCGCCGATACGGTTCAAGGGTATACCCAGGATGAGCTTCAGAATATCTTCGTCTACGATAAATGCAACGAGGCTGTAGTCAATATTACCACCGAAATCATGGCCATAAACTGGTTTCTTGAGCCCGTACCCCAGGAGGGCGGTTCAGGTTCGGGTTCTATTATAGATACCAGGGGATATGTACTGACCAACACCCATGTCATCAAGGACGCCTACAGGATATATATATCCCTTTCCGACGGGACCCAGTATGAGGGAAAGGTAGTGGGCAGCGACGCCGCGAGCGATCTGGCGGTAGTAAAATTTGATCCCCCGAAAAACATGGAACTCAAAACCATCTCCTATGGGGATTCGGACAAACTCAAAGTGGGACAGAAGGTACTCGCCATCGGCAACCCCTTCGGGTTTGAACGTACCCTGACAACCGGGATAGTTTCCGGTCTGGGAAGGCCCATACAGACTTCGGCAAGCTATATCATCAGGGACATGATACAAACCGATACGGCGATCAATCCGGGAAATTCCGGGGGCCCCCTTCTGGATACCCAGGGACGGATAATCGGCATCAATACCATGATCTATTCGACATCGGGAAGTTCCGCGGGGATCGGATTTGCCGTTCCCGTAAGCACCGCCCAGCGGGTGGTTTCAGACCTTATTCAGTTCGGCAAGGTACGCCGGGGAGTTCTCGAAGCGCAGCTTGTGCAGCTCACCCCTTCGATAGCCAACTATGCGAAGCTCCCCACCAGCAAGGGGCTGCTGGTTTCCCAGATCCAGAGCAGCAGCAACGCCGCGAAAGCGGGAATCCGGGGAGGCACGGAACCGGTGCGCTACGGTTCCAGCAGAAACAGCTCCGTCATCTATCTTGGCGGTGATATCATAACAGCCATAAACGACATACCCGTAGCGGCTCTGGCGGATTACTACTCGGCCCTGGAAAGCAAAAAACCCGGGGATACGGTAACGGTCACGGTTCTGCGGGGAAAACAGCAGATCGATCTGAAGGTAACCCTTTCGGAGGGGAATGAATAAAAAAATGATTACAAAACTGTAAACGTTTTGTAATCGGTTGAAGAAACAGTTTAATTATGAAAAAGGAGAAAGTCTTACCCTCCCCGAGTGAATTCCCCAAGGCGATAGATGGAATTAGTAACACTTGGGAAAGAGAAAATGAGATATGACTGATTTTGAAGAATATATCATACAAAGCGAGCCTGATAAAAAAGAAAAAGGGATTATCTGGCAAACCGCCATCGGTTTGCAGCAGGTTGACGGGCTTAAACCGTCTGCATATCTGATTGAAACAGCAAAACAAAATATTGAAGGCGATATTACTTTTGACGAAGTGAAAAGTCGCATTGAAGCTTATTATAAAACAGAGTTGGTCAGACAGAATATCACAGCGGATGATCGAACAGAAGAAGCCGATAAAGTTTCTGCAAGAATAGCCGAAATACTGTCGGAAAAAACTTTTTCTTTCTCTCCAACCGAATATATTGGAATTCACCGCCGGCTTTTCAGCGGAATTTATAAGTTTGCTGGTAAAATCAGAGATTATAACATCACAAAATCCGAATGGGTGCTAGACGGCGAAACGGTGCTGTATGCGGGCGCCGATATGTTGAAAGCAACTTTGGAATACGATTTTGAGCAGGAAAAGAAGTTCAGTTACACAGGATTATCTCAACAACAGATTATTGAACATATCGCACATTTTATTGCAGAGCTATGGCAAATTCATATATTCGGTGAGGGAAACACGCGGACCACAGCCGTTTTTCTGATCAAATATTTACGCAAACTTGGTTTTCAGGATGTGAATAATGAACTGTTTGCCCAACATTCGTGGTATTTCCGCAATGCACTTGTAAGAGCAAACTATGAAAACATAGCGCAAGGAGTTCACCGAACTTATACATATCTTGTCCGTTTTCTTTCCGGTATGTTGTTGAAAGAAAGCAATATCCTGAAAAACAGAGAATTGCATATTAAATTTATTGCTCTTGCAAATACAGGTATAAATGTCACCGATAAGGTCACCGATAATGTCACCGATAATGTCACCGATAGGAATTCAAAAATAATAGCGCTGATAAAGGGAGATAATCATATTTCCACAGCAAAAATGGCAATGATTCTTTCTGTAAGTAAACGAACAATATTAAGAGATCTGGAGAAATTAAAACAATCAGGACAAATCTTTCGTGAAGGAGACGAAAAAACTGGAAGTTGGTTAATCGCAGCAAAGGAACCATACAATGAATAAAACACACAAACTTATAGAAAAAGATTTTAATGAAATTTTGCAAATCAGTAAAACATTTATGGTCGAAATTGCAAAACTTTCTGAGTTTTGCAATTTCCTCAAACAATATGCAATAGTGCCTTGGGTATTCATTCCCTCAGCACGAGTAAAAGGAAGAAAAACGCATGAGACCTTTCAAGGTTATATCCGCTTATGAACCCGCCGGGGATCAGAACACGGCTATAGCAAAGCTCGCCTCCGGTCTGGAAGCGGGAGACCGATATCAGACACTCAAGGGCGTGACCGGATCAGGTAAAACCTTTACGATGGCCAAGATCATCGAACAGGCCCAGCGCCCGGCGCTGGTTATCAGCCACAACAAGACCCTCGCCGCTCAGCTCTATCGGGAATTCAAGACCTTTTTCCCCAACAACGCTGTGGAGTACTTTGTTTCATACTACGATTACTACCAGCCCGAAGCCTATGTTCCCGCCCGTGACCTGTACATAGAAAAGGATGCGGCCATTAACGACGAAATCGACCGCCTCAGGCTGTCCGCTACATTCAGCCTCATGGAGCGGCGAGACGTCATTGTGGTTTCAACGGTCTCCTGTATCTACGGCCTCGGCCTCCCCGAAACCTACCGGGAGATGAGCATCCACATCGACAAGGGCGATACCATTGCCACGGATAAATTCAGGAAGCAGCTCATCACTCTCCAGTACGAACGGAACGATGCGGTCCTCGAACGGGGCAGATTCCGCATCAGAGGGGACGTGATGGAGATATTCCCCGCGTATATGCAGGAAGCCTACCGGATAGAGCTGGACTGGGAAAAGGTCGTCAGGATCCGCCGGTTCGATCCCCTCTCGGGAGAAACCCGTGAAGAGCTCGATGAAACGACGATCTATCCGGCAAAACACTTTATCGTACCCGAGGGGACGCTTGCGGTCGCCGTAAAACGGATCAGGGATGAACTGGACGGCCGCCTCGAAACGCTCAAGACTCAAGGGAAACTGCTGGAAGCGGAACGGCTGAAGACGCGCACCGAGTATGATATCGAGATGCTCGGGGAGATGGGGTATTGTCCTGGGATCGAAAACTACTCCGGCCCCATAGCGGGCAGGAGTCATGGACAACCCCCGGCGACTCTCATCCACTATTATCCAAAGGACTTTCTCTGCTTCATCGACGAGTCACACGTCACCCTCTCCCAGATAGGGGCGATGTATGAGGGCGACCGCTCGCGTAAGCAGAACCTCATAGATTTCGGGTTCAGGCTCCCCAGCGCCCTGGACAACAGGCCGTTAAAATTCGGGGAATTTGAATCCATGCTGAACCAGACCATCTTTGTTTCCGCGACCCCCCGGGAGGAGGAGATCAAGCGGAGCGCCCAGGTTGTGGAGCAGCTCATCCGTCCCACGGGACTTCTCGACCCCATCGTCGAAGTGCGCCCCAGCGAAGGGCAGATGGAAGATATCTACGGGGAGATAAAAAAGCGGCTCCACCGAAACGAGCGGTGCCTCCTTCTGACACTGACCAAAAAGATGGCGGAAGACCTTACCGATTATCTTACCACCCTGAATCTCAAGGTGAAATATATCCACTCCGAGGTCGAAACCTTTGAGCGGGTTGAAATCCTCAAGGGGCTGCGTACCGGAGAGTTCGATATCCTGGTGGGTATAAATCTGCTCCGGGAAGGTATCGATCTTCCCGAGGTTTCATTCATCGCGATACTCGACGCGGACAAGATCGGGTTTCTCCGGTCAACTACCAGCCTTATCCAGATTATCGGGCGGGCGGCGCGCAACGAGAACGGCATGGTTGTCATGTACGCCGACAGGATGAGTCCGGCCATGGAAGCGGCCATAGGGGAGACCACCCGGCGCAGGGCAATACAGCAGCAGTACAACGAAGAGCACGGCATTACCCCCACCACCATATCAAAGGCCGTAGAGGATATCCTGGTGCGTCAGGCCGAGGAGAAGCGCGAAGCCGCCCGCACGGAAGCCTCGGTCATCCGCAACAGCTTCAATATACTCATCCCGTCGGAACGGAAGGCCCTCATAAAGGCTCTGGAGAAGCAGATGCTGGACCATGCGGAACGGCTGGAATTCGAGGAAGCCGCCGCGATCCGGGACGAGATAGAGGAACTGAAAAAGAAAGGGTAAAGAGACAATCTCGCTTCCGAGGACTTTGAAAGACTAATGACTAAGGAAACACTGAGTTATGCTCAATGTTACTATACTATTTCTTTCCATCGGAGGACTACTGAACAACCGTCACTTTAGGCTTCTCCGGGGAAAGGAAATGAACCGCCCGCTGGTGGACAATGGCATTATATTCTGCTGCTGTCATACCTTTTCGTTCATCGTGGATTTTCAAACGGATAGCATGGACTTCCCGGAGGGCTTCCGGTTCCCCGGCTAGTTCCGGATCGTTCAGGTAATCGTCAAGTGTTTTCGTCTTCGTCATGGTCTATCACCTCCGCAGGAGTCTGTTTCATATTTCTTCGGGATAACACCGGCAGCGATATACAGCTCCGCAAGCCTCAATGTTTCCTCGTTTCCGGGTAACACCTCGATTTTATGATTTACCATCAAGGCTTTCATCGCATTGAGCTTTTCCGCATCCTTCGTGTCTTCCAATTCATCAAGAACATATTCCGAGGTAAAGGGCTTAAACTTCCCGGCTTTTATTTCCTCATACAACTGTAATGTATCAGCTTTGTATTGCGGAGAGTCTTCCGCAAAGGGGAAATTGAACATTGTGGTTTCAAGATAAATCGTTGGTACTCTCATATCTGTTATCAGTATATCAGCTATCTTCTGCCTTCTCAAGTAATTTTTAAGGCCCTCATAAAGGCTCTGGAGAAGCAGATGCTGGAACATGCGGAACGGCTGGAATTCGAGGAAGCCGCCGCGATCCGGGACGAGATAGAGGAACTGAAAAAGAAAGGGTAACTGTTGTATACGGCTCCGGAATACAAAAACGACAGGATCGCACACTCCGGGACAGGGACACCCTATGCGGTATACTAGCGGTATCGGGCATATCCGCTTTTCAGACTGCCTCTTGTCCATAGAGATGTAATATCTGAAATTACTATACAATTCCTTCTCCCACAACCCAACACCAAGAGAGGTTTTGCAGTATTATTAGTATCATGCATGACTATTCAGACAGTTCCGGAATCGACGGGCCTCAGCTCTCCTCTCCCGGAGCTACTGCTCCTGCAGGATTGCGGGAGGATGCGCTGGCCGGAGGCGAAAGGGGAAAACAAGCGTTCAGGCTGCTTTGGGAGTCCTATTACCGGCGACTGACCGTCTTTGCCCGGGCCTATCGGGGGCTTCCTGCCGCAGATGCGGAGGACGCTGTTTCAGATGCGATGATAAAGGTCTTTACCGGATTCAGGCGGTACGATCCTGAACGTCCCCTCACCCCCTGGATATACCGTATCGCGGCAAATTGTTTTTCCGACGCCGCAAAACGCGCCCGGCGTATCTCTCCGATTCCGGTGGGGGTAGACGGCGGAAACAAGTTCCGCGAAGGCGATAGTCCGGTCATTGAACCAGCCGTACCGGACTTGCAGGTGACAGGATTGGAGGAGCGGGAGCTTCTCGAACAGTGCAGACGGCTTATCGACGGTCTGGAAGAACCGGACAGGCGCATCGCTTTCCTGCGGTTCTTTGAGGGGTTTAATTCAGCGCAGATCGGAAAGATACTGAAACTGCCCGCCGGAACAGTCCGGTGGAGGATCAATAGAATACGAAAACATATCGCCGCATCCACAGGGGAGGTATAGAATGAAGTCAGATGATCTGATCAGGCAGGTTTTTGAATCTGAAGTCAATACTGTCCGGGACAGGGAGCCGCCGCAGCTGCTCACAGAGGAACTTCGGGCGGCGGTAAAAAGGCGGCGGGGCGCTTTCCGGAGTTGGGTATTTGAGGTTTCGGGAGTTATAGCCGCAACGCTGATTTGCTGTATGACGATTGTTTTTCTGGGCAACGGGGAAGCGAGTACCGTGGCACAGGAGATTACCGCACAGATACCTGCTGACGCAGAAGAGCGGTTCATCCGGTTTTTCGAGATGGTATCCCGCTCGCTTTGAGTCGTATTATACATTTTTTAGGAGGTTTTTATGAAAGGAAGGATTATTATCCCTATTCTTGTAACGGTTTTCGGTATCACAGCAGTCTGTTGGTTGTCCGGTGTATTTGCAATGTCATTGATTGATGTGCCGTCATTCATAATTGCCCCGGTTTTGCCCTTTCTCTATATGGCAGGTTCCTACGGGTTCAGAGGGATAGGGAAAGCGTATCGGTCGGCGGTAAAACAGCATTCTGCAGGAGAAACAGATTCCCTTGCCGAAATGCGGATGGCACGAAGTTTTTTCCATGAACTGGAAAGAGCGAACTGGCTTTTTGCTATATCTGCATTTTTCATTGGTTTAATGGGGATCTTCGCCA
>JAISVD010000032.1 GCA_031271875.1 Spirochaetaceae bacterium
CTTGCAAAGTATCACTAACTCAACTATGATACTTTTATAAGGAATGGTACTATGACCGCATCTGAACAGGCCGAATTCCAGAAAATCAGAATCCTGCTGAATCACATAAATGGCTACAGTGACATAATCCGGACAGACGCTCTTCTTATGAAAAAAGATCAACTGGCCGAATATTTTGGACAGATACTCTCCGAATGCGCTGAAATAAAGCATATCATGTATGTCCTCTCAGGAGGAAAAGATAATGAAAATTTCCTCACCCCTGTAATGAGGGAGGAGATCGCGCGGCATCTGTATATAATAATGCATCTGTTCATCCGGCTCCAGAACGATATACCAGTGGAAGACTATACCTGTTTTGAATCCGAAACGAAGATTATCAAAAATGCCCTTACGGAACTTGTGCTCTTTTTCGAAAAAATGCTCGATATAACTCCGGAAATATTTGACGGAATGCCGGTATCGGACCCCATGGGGATGGCGGCCGGCCCTGAACTCTCCGAATATCTGCTGGGCATTACCGAAGCTATACCCGAGATAGATATCGGTAATATACTGCTTATCGGAAATTCACCTGTTATTGTGCTGCTGGAAGAGTTGTTTTCTGAAAGGGGTTACAAACTGTACAACATCGAGAAAGATGATGATATCCGTACAAGCCTGATAGTATACGATATAAGTTTCATCTGTATAGAAGCGGATAAAGATGCGGAAACCATTATGTCATTCATAGTGTCCCTGAAACACGATCCGCTGTTTCATGATATCCCCATAATCTGCTGTGCACAGCAGGTGGATAAGGCTGTGAGGATACGGTTTATCGAAGAAGCGGGTATTATCGATTATGTAACTTCCCAGTCCGATATGGAGCTGGTTCTTGCCCATGTTCACGCCGCGATAACCTATTTTCACGGTAATTACCGCAGACAGCTTTATATCAGAGCCCTTGAGATGAATAGATACCATGTCTCAAAGGAACTTTCCTCAGCGGCTTCCTATATTTCAAAAAAACTTCCGCCGCCCTTTGAAACACCGTCACTGTCGATAAACTGGGCGTTCCTTCCGTCACAGGAGCTGGGGGGGGATATTTTTGGCTATACCTGGCTTTCGGAAACCGAATTCGCGCTTTTTCTCGTGGATGTAAGCGGACACGGTGTCGAAGCCTCGTTTTATTCGGTAATTATAATGACCCTGCTGAGCAAGAAACTGCTGAAAAAAGCGGATTTCAGAAACCCCGCGTCCGTTCTGGATGAACTTAACCAGATATTCAAGCTTGAAGAGCAGAACAACATGTATTTCACCGCATGGTACGGCGTGTACAGTACGGAAAAAAGACTGCTCACCTATTCAAACGCGGGATCGCAGCCGGCGATACTCTATCCCCCGGAATCACCTGCGGAGAAGCTGACGACCGACGGCCTTGTTGTCGGCGTTGACGCATCCATACCCTACGAAAATGGTATCAGGTTCATAGCTCCGGGGTCCAGACTCCATGTATTCAGCGACGGGATTTTCGAGATCAGGAAAAAGGACGGAAAGATGATGGCCCTTGGGGAGTTCATAGAACTTCTGGGAACAAGAAAGCCCCAAACCGAAAGCTGCCGGGAATTTGTAAACAGGGTCGAAGCGATGAGCAAAAACGGCCAGTTTGATGACGACGTCTCGATGATAGAGCTGTCCTTTTCGGACTGAAAACCGGCGGGCAGCTCCGCCCAAAAATCAGCAAAGCGGTACTTTTCTTATATAAACCAAGAAAGGCCAGCGGATGATAATCGATCCGTCCGGATGGATCGGTTTCATACAGAGGGGAATCTTTCCTTTTCCTTCCGGCAAATACCGAATTTCTGGGTAGGATACCCGAATTCCGTTAACAGTTCCCTTTCCTCGAATCCCAGGGTTTTGAGGGTTTTTCTGTGTCCGATGTCCGCTCTGTCACCCTCCCGGTACGTCGTGATACTGATCTCGTTATGATCCTTCAGAAAATCGGACATCATTCTGCCAAGCATTGCTCCGGGGACACCTCTTTTTCTGTAAAGGGGATGGATACCCCAGAAGTTGATGCTGCCGGTATCATAGGAAAACAGAAGAACACCAACAGCGATATCGTTGTCCTTTACAATCAGCGCCCTGCGCTGCCTGATATAGTCCCTTATCACCTGAATATATTCCTCCTCATACAGGCAGGGGAAACCGTCAATGACAAGCCGGACCAGTTCCATCCAGCAGGGGATGTCCCTGTTCCCGGCAAAAGCGATTTCCCATTGGGCGGGTATAATGCAGGGCAGGGAGAATCCGCTTTTCAACCGGATAGGTAATTGCAGCGGATAGAAGAGCGCGTTTTTTCTGAATTGATTCGGGGGCATTTTATACAGGGTTTTAAATATTGCAGAAAAGGCCTGCTGGCTTTCATAACCCGCATAAAAGGAGATATCAAGAATAGGGGCGTCCGAAAAAACGAGCAGTTGTGCGGCCTCGGTCAGTCTGCGCCTTTGCGTATAATCATGTATTGTCATACCCACTGTTTTTGTAAACAAACGATGAAGATGATATTTTGAATAATAGACCCCTCCGGCAATCGCTGTCAGATCGGTTGTTTCACTTAAATGTTCTTCGATATATTCAATCACCCGAGATACCAGCGCTGAGCCGGAATTGGCGCCATCCATTTATGATCTCCTGAGGCAACCAGTATAAGCAGAAAATGACATATTGTTTTCATATTTCTTGCGCATTTTCAGAAAAAACATATCTCATAAGTAACAATGAAATACCGTTTCACCGTTATTTATGAGATATGCGTTGAATTGTCTCCAGAAAGCGGCGCCGCCCTATTTTTTCTTTCCCGCTTTTTTTGCAGGCTTTTCCGGAGAGGAAGGTTTGAGCAGTTCCACAAACTTTTCCGCCCGGTATTCGGAGGCATCCCGGGCCTTCAGGATAGTACCCCAGACTTCACCAATAGAGATCATCTCTCTGTTCCACTGGGACAGGGAAAATTTCTTTTTATGGGCCGCCGCTGCGGGTTTTTCCCCAACCATGACGGCATCGGCATCATGAGGCGGTTCCACAGGTTCACCCTGAAGGGCATAGATAAAAGCCATCAGCCGGAGGGCCTCATTGGTCTTCTCACTGTTGAACCATAATATATTATCAAACATATTCAAACCCATGACATTCCGGCCCGCATCGGACTCGACAAGTTTTTTCACCAGCGTCCAGGCCGTGCGCTGTCTGTCATTTCCGGAGAGAGAGATATCCGCGAAGGGCATAAGATCAAGTATCGTCTTGAATATATAGAAACCGTCTTTTGAGGGAACCCCGTAATCTGTCAGCGCGTCACGAACCTTTCTGTCAAGACACCACAGATTGATGAGCTCCTTCGTATCCTGCCCCGTGGCCCTGTCGCCGATAACATCCCGGACACTGCAAAGGATATTATAGCCGGTAAGCACTTCCGCCATAAACGGCCGGGAGCAGATGCCCTTGTACATCTTGCCCGCAATCTCTGCGGTTCTGGGAGAAAGGGTATCCCCGGGATGTGCATCCACAGGATGCTCCGCGAGTTCACGGATCTTCATAAGCCTGAGATAACGCAGGGAGAAACGGTTCCAGGCCTCCTCGACAGGCACTTCGGGGCCGACGGTTTTGGGATCAAACGCCTTTGCCGACCCGTAGTTCCCGGAAATGAAGCAGGCAAGGGTTTCAAAGTATGTTCTGGCGCTCTTCTCAACCCTCTCAAGGACATCTTTTACCTTGAGGGATTTTTTCTTTGCACCCACACCCTTCTCAGGAAGAACCGCCGTCCCCATCAATATGGCGGTATCCCGGAAAAACTCCGGGGAGGCAAATGCCGCAAGGGCCTGATACAGCTCCTTTAAGAGTATCTCCTGCAGGGCGAATATGATATTGCCGACCCCTTTACCCTCAAGCCGCTCGTAGAGCATACGGTAATGCCCCTCTTCATTGTCCGTAATCTCATGGATGTTCAGCAATACCTGATATTCATATCCGTTGAGGAAAACAAAAAGTCCCTTCTCACATATCTCGCGGCTGCTTCTGATAAACCACAACCCGGACTTCTGTTCCTGAAAAATGAAAAACCTGTTCTCTTCGGGGCCGAGACCTACGGTCTCAAGCCCCATCGACTCACTGAGGTCTTTTCTTACCAGGGCTTTTGAGTCGTTCCCGGATTTAACAAGATAGGGGCAGGAGGTCTTTATCCAGCCGGAAGCCTGTTCATAGGCGTTGTTGTAGAACACGATTGCCCGCTCATCATTAAACCGGTTGGAGTAGGCAAACACATTTTCGTTTACCGAACCATTGTTCCAGAGATCATAAAAAAGGAAGTTCGTACTGTCGGCGAAAAGGTATCTCTTTTTCATGAGCGGAAAGATATCCCGCTTGTGCCGCTCTATAAGGCCCTCATCGGGGGTCTCCTTCCAGTTGGCCTTTGTAAACTCCATACCGTATTTTTCTTCAAACCCTTCAATCTGTCCGTGACCGAACATGGGCAGCCCCGGCATGGTAACCATGAGCGTACAAACCCCGAAGTATTTGTCCCCCCGTCCGAACTGGATAACAGCGGTCTCCTCATCGGGGTTGTTCATGAAATTGACAAAACGCTTGAGTACCTCAGGATCGAATTCGAGGGTATTCTTTACCGTCGCCCGGTACTTGGAATTCTCCTCCCGCTTGAGCATATTCATGAATGCGCTGTTGTAGACCCGGTGCATACCGAGGGTTCGGACAAAATACCCCTCCATCATCCAGAACGCTTCCGCCAGCAGCAGCGTATCCGGGACCTCACGGGCGCACCGGTCAACTACCTCCCGCCAGAACTCCTCGGGTATACGGCGGTTGAATTCCTCCTGGGACATGGCATACTCAGAACGGCTGGCGATATCGCCTCCGTGTCCCGGCTGGGGATACCACAGGCGCTCGATATGCTTTTTCGCGAGAACCATGGCCGCGTCAAAACGGATGATCGGAAAATTCCGCGCCACATGGAGAATTTTCTGGATCACCTCCTCCCGTGCCTGGGGGTTGAGAAAATCTATCTGCGCGGTATCATTCCAGGGCATACCTGTTCCGTCGTTTCCGTGATAGATGTAGCGGGTGTCCCCGGTCTGGTTATCCACGCGCTTGAAAACAACCGCGCAATCGCTCTTGGAGTAATACCTGTTTTCCAGGTATACGCTTATCCGCGGATCGATGGAGAGGTTTTCCCCGTTAAAATCATACCCCGGAAAGGGACTCTCCCGTACCTGGATAAACAGGTCGGGTTTTTCCGCCACCCATTTTGCGTCCATCCCGGTATGGTTCGGAACCATATCCGATGCGATCCGAATCCCCCGGTACCAGAGGCGGCGGCGGAGATTGTCCAGAGCGCCCCATCCGCCAAGTCCCTCGGCGATCTCATAATCGTGAAGGCTGTAGGCGCTGGCGGCGGCATCGGGGTTACCGTTTATCTGTTTTATCCGCTTGCTCGCCCAGGAACGTTCCCACAGGCCGATGAGCCAGAGGCCGGTAAATCCCGCCTGGGCGAGAAGGTCAAGCTCCTCATCGGGGATCTGGTCGAGACGGGTAATGCTGCGCCCGTATTTCTCCGTGAGCTGGTTGAGCCATACGAGAACGGTTTTGGCCATCAGCACAACCCGGGGCATCCACTCGCGGTCAGGACTGAACCGCTCGTATTCCTTCATCATCGAATCATAGGAGTAGACTTCCATCGGCGGAGGGCCGGAAAAATGACCGTTCCAGCCGGGTTTCTCCTCCTCCTGTATCATATCCACCCCGGCAAGAAGCCGCAGCAGCCACTCCCCAAGCAGAACGCCCCAGCGGGTTCTGATATAATCAAGCTGCCCCTTGAGGCTGTAGGGACTGAATTTGATGGGAGACATAAGCATCGATATCAGGTCCTGATTGTCCGGCCCGAATTCCGGCTGTCCCGCGAAAAAGTCCTTCAGGACTCCCCAGGCTTTTTCATATTTTGTCAGTTTTTCGAGTTTTTCATCATCAAAAAGGATCAGGAACGGTTCAAACGCCGGATTGTCATTGGCGATATGAAGAAGCATCAGCTCCTCAAGCGCGGCGGTTCTGTTTGAATATCCTGCCTCATCGGACGCTGCAAGCCACCGGGCGGCGTCAACCTCACCGCGGTAAACGGCAGTAGGGGGAAATTCATCGACAAATGTCTTCAATATATCATCAACGGCCTTGTTTCCCAGAGAGGCTTCCAACTGCTTTACCGCTTCGTCGAACACGGAAGTCTTTTTGTCCCTGCGGTAAAGCCGGCATATGTAGTGAAACACCTCATCGATAAGTCCCATGGCGTTCAGATGTCCGGCTCTTATCATCTTCTCCGGATGGAGCACAGGATCAATGGTCGCATTGATCTTCTGGGCAAAAAGCCGTACCCCGCGAAAATTCGCGAGAATAATATTCCCCGTGGAGGCGAAAAGCCCTTCATCAAAATCACACAGATCGCGGACTTTCCGGGAAACATGAAACTCCATCAGCGGAGACATCACGCGGACAGACTCTCTGTCTTTTTTCTCCCCGCCGTTTTCACACGCCGACGCTGTAACCGCAATCCGGTGATCAAACCCTTTCAAATTCATCTCTGCCTCCTGAAACGTTTTGCCGCAATTTTCTGTATCTCCGCAACAAGAGCCGTATTCTGCAGCAGCTCCTCAACAGACACCGGTATACGGTAGGTCCAGTTAAACGCGGTGACGCTTCCCGGAACATTTACCCGTTCAGCCTCTGCGCTCTTCATAAAATACTCAGGCACCAGATCGAGGAAATCCTGAAGAGGATGTATGCAGAATATGCTTTCGGTTTCCGCGATCTTCCTGAGCAGATATCTCGCTGTTTCAGCGGTATATCCCTTTTTAAGCCGTTCCGCAGCAGCGGAATCGGGCGATCCATCTTTGGTGAGGGGGGGAAAGGCTTCAAGAAAATCCGCAGCAACAGCCCCCTCCTCCTCCAGCCACCACCCCCGCAGGGTTGAGGAATCATGGACCGAAGAGGTGGTCACGCTCAGCGGATCGTATTCACTGAAGGGAATATAGGGATTCCCCGGTTTTTCCCAGTCCCGGTTCCATCTGACCACTCTGAGGCCGAGTATTTCAAGCCGGGCCAGGATGGTCTCCATACCTTCAAACTTTGGTCCCAGGTCTTCGGCACAGGGGATCATATCCACACTGCCAGTCAGCGTTCCCAGAAGCTCTTCGGCCTGTTCCTGCCAGAGCGCTTCGGACTCCTCTTTTTTCCGTTCAAAAAGCCGGATCAGCGTTTCCTTTTCCCATTCGGACAGGGAATTCCAGGCGGTTGTATCATACCGGTTCCACGTCGGGGTATACCGTCCGGGGGCTGTTTCCAGCAGAACTCTGTCCTTCCAGCAGCAAGCGAGTACCCGCTGTATCGGCGGGGGCAGATCCGCAGCGTAGATATCCCTGTCTCCCCGGATTCCGGGCTTGAAAAGCCAGAATTCCTCATTGTTCACCCGATCCATGATCTTCGCAAGCTGTCCGTGGGTGCCAAGATAATCATTGTTGTATACCGCTTCCACGGTACGGGTGGGCACATGCGGCTGGGAGAACCAGCGAACCCGGCGGCTGTCAAAACCGGCCTCCAGCAGCTCATCCTCCGTAATCGGACTTACCGGCACCGTATATCCCAAAACCGCCGAGGTTTCCCGTTCAGGAACGGCCCATATACGGAAAAACCCCAGAACGTGGTCGATACGATAGGCGGAATAGTAACGGGCGGCGTGGGCAAGCCGCTCCTTCCACCAGGAATAACCGGTTTTTTTCAGATTGTTCCAATTGTAAAGAGGCAGTCCCCAGTTCTGTCCCCTGGGATTCGGACCATCAGGAGGGGAGCCCGCCCGCAGCTCATCCATGAAAAATTCAGGCTGCGACCAGGCATCACAGGAGTCCTCATTCATCAGGATCGGAATGTCCCCTTTCAGAATAATACCGAGTTTTCTGACATATTCCGCAGCCCGCAGGAACTGCTGGTCAAGCCTCATCTGGAGCCAGGCGAAAAAGAGATGTTCCCTCCGTTTTTGAGGATCCTTCCAGGCAGCCTCGATCTCCGTCCGGAGAGGGGTACGCATGGAGGGCCACTCCTTCCAGGACGCTTCGTTATTCAGCCTTTTTTGTTCCATATAAACAGCGTATGTCAGTACCCAGCCGTTTTTTTCTATCCACCCGTGAAGCTCCTCACCGGCCAGTATGGCCTCGCTGTGCGCCTCATACATGCGCCGCAGAAGCGCGAGCTTCTCCCGCCGGAGCTCCCGGTAGGGAAACCGCTCAAGAGAATTATATCGCTGTTTGAGGGAATCGATATCATCCTGAAACCCGGCAGCCTCGGGAAAATCCTGGAGCCGCGCATATATCGGATGAAGGGCAAACGCCGAAAGGGCGCTGTAAGGGGAACTTTCAGTTCCGGTATCATTGACCGGCAGCAACTGGATAATATTCATCTCCGTTTGTTTACAGAAATCCGCAAATTCGATAAGATCGGGATATTCTCCTATCCCGCAATCCTCCCGTGAACGGAGCGCGCCTAAAGGAAAAGCGGCCCCGGTGGAAACCGGAATTGTTTTACGGCGGGATAAACGCATATGACTCATCTGTATCTGATCCTCCCCTTTCAGGAACAGGCGCAACCCCTCACAAACAGCCCGTTTATGAATAAAGCAAACCTGTGTTTCTCATTAGTATAACACAGAACAGGCAGGAACAGAAGTATTTTTACAATGAACATTGCCCTGTGCAGAGCGGAGCATTAAACCCTCTCCATGGATAAACCGGTTTTCCAGTGCCAGACAGGGCGGGCCAGAGCCGAAGGGAAGGGGCAGGTATTGTTGAAATCAGGCAGCCAGGAGGAATCCTCCGCCAGCTCCTGATAAAACCCATCCTCTATTCCGAACTCCTCAAGGAGCCGCTGCATCCTGTCAAACTCGGCGTCATTGATATACCGGTATTCTATGCCCGAATTCTCAGGCGGCGTTCCTACAGGGGTAAACTGGGTCATCAGGGAGAGCAGGGCCCGCCCTTTCAAATTCCGGCTGAACCACTCCAGCACATCCCGGGTATCCTCAATGCGTCCCGGCAGCGCCAGGTGGCGCATGATAACGCCGCTCTTCAGCAATCCGTTTTCAATAACCAGGGGACAGAGCTCCGCCATTCTGAGGATCCCGGCGGCGGCGGCTTCCGGGTAGTCCGGCGCGTTAAATGCCTTCCGGGAGACCGAAGGGTTGAGCGTTTTAAGGTCCGGCAGCCAACCGTCAACAAGGCCCACCAGCAGATCAAGGGCCTCCACGGTTTCATAAGCCGAAGAGTTCCACAATACCGGAATCGAAAGCCCCATCCCCTTTGCCCTCTCCAGCGCCCCGGCGATGGCGGGCGCCGCGTGGCTGCCTGTAACGATATTGATATTTTCCGCTCCCAGCTCCTGGAGCCGGAGGGAGATCGCAGAAAATTCGTCCGCCGAAACAGGGCGCCCCATCCCCGCCTGAGATATCTGTACGTTCTGGCAAAACACACACTGCAATGTACAGCCGGTTACGAAGATAGTCCCGGAACCGCCCTCACCGGTGACCGGAGGCTCTTCGCCAAAGTGCAGTACCGCAGAGGCGATCCTGAGTTCATCGGTCTCTCCGCAGAATCCGGTTTCCTGAGAGAGCCGGTCCCTCCGGCAGCCACGGGGACACAATGTACACGATCTATACCTGTTTTGGTGTTCCGTATAGTGTTTATCCATAATTAGGTATATGTTGTACACGAAATAAGTAAAATAAGAAAGGCCGGGCGGGTTGCTTACACGGGAATCAATTTTCAAAAGAAGGTGTTGAAAAAACACAGAATGCAAACAAAGTACCCATTAAGGAAACCGTTTAAGGAAACAGAAGGGTGATATAGTCTCTTTTGCCGTGAATAATGCTGTCTATGAAAATGCGGCTGTTTTCATGCGATAGAAGATGAGATACCCTACCGCTCTTGTATAACGGTAGTTAGTTTCAAAATTGACTTTTGGCGATACCAATGTTCCGGTATCAGGAAAACTCAACAGGTTTTCTATTCTGTCCAAAATCTTTTCGATAACATCGAGCGCGGTCTGAGGATTTTCCTGTTCGTTGGTAATATAATCCTGAATGCTTTTCAAATCTCGTCTTGCCTCTGCGGATATAACAACTTCAGGCATCATTTATACCGAATTCATTTTTGACTTCTTCAAGAGTATGCCAGCCTTCTCTTTCCCCGGAGATCCTGCCTTTTTCCAATTCAGTCATCAATTTTATGACCGCTTCTTTTTTCTCATACTCTTCCATATCCAGAATGACATAACGGCCGCGTCCATTTTTGGTAAGAAAAACAGGAGAACCAGAGCTGATGTTTTTGAGAACTTCCGCATAGTTTCGCAAATCTGATACAGGCTTTATATGTGGCATAAGCAACCTCCGTTGCGATAAGTATAGATTTATTTGACTAAAATTCAACGTCATTTATAGCCTAATAATGTACAGTCGGTCGCTCCGGCAGCCACGGGGACACAATGTACACGATCTATACCTGTTTTAGGGTTCCGTATAGTGTTTATCCATGTCAGTCATATGTTGTAC
>JAISVD010000056.1 GCA_031271875.1 Spirochaetaceae bacterium
CAGGGAATTGAGCATACGAATCTCCGGTCTTTGTTATCTTCACCCATTGTGAAGCAGGAAATGACCAGCAGCTTTGATACAACCACTTAAAGAAGGCATCGCCTGGTCCGGGTTGTCCGCTGAATGAAAGATGGTTTTTATATTCATTAAAAATTTCATCACCGGAATCAAGTACAATCTGTTCCGTCTGTTGCACAGATTCAATAACTTCAATACAGGCATAAATACAATCAAGCATTTCATCCGGTTCATTTTCTATTTTCAAATACTTCTGATAATTTCTTCAAATTAAACATTAGTTTCCAACTAAGTGTTCAGCAGTAACATTAAATATCTTGTGTTTAATTGATTTCTCAATATTATTGAGTGATATTGGAAAGTATCCTGTTCCTTCTACGGAGAGATTAAAATGATTTGGTTTATTCTCCGAATAGAAGGATTCAGAGTTATGGGTATGACCATGAATATTATAATAAAGAGTATTTAGATTTAATTCTTCATGGGAAAGCCACATATTACTATTAAATAGTATTGGGTATCTAGAAGCCCAGTAGAATCCTATTTCCATATAATCAGTAGGTTTATACCTATCGTGGTTACCAAGAATTAAATTTTTTTGCCCATGTAATTTTTTTACTATTTTTTCTAATTCTTCCTTAGAACCCATTCCAAAATCCCCAAGGTGAAAAACAAAATCACTTGGTTTTACCCGATAATTCCATCTTGAAATTATTTCGTTATTCATTTGTTCAACAGATTCGAATGGTCTATTACATAATTCTATTATTCTTTTATGGTTAAAATGAGTGTCAGATATAAACCAAACTTTACTCATAGTCCTTCTTTAATTCCTTGAAAGTAAGAAATTTATTTGCCGTGACAGGAACAGCGGAATTCTTTCCTCCGGGATAAAATACTGCTTTCCTGTCGGGAGATTCAATTGTCTGCTTCAACATCATCAGGAATTGTCCGATACTTGATTTTCCGGAACTATTAGCTCCAAAAAATAATGTTATAGGAGCCATTGATATATGACCGGTATCTTTCCATCCTTTAAAATTTTGTATCCGCAATTCCTTTAACAATTGAAGTTCTCCTCTATAAATACAATTACAGTATTAAGTCCTCATAAAAAATTTCTACTTTTCCATTATATATGTATTCTTGTATGACTTCAACAACTGTTCCTGCATCCACCATAAGACGGAAAGCCTAAGCCTGCTTTCTATCAAACAGTGCGAACGGAAGGATCACTCAAACGCCGCCCGTACCCCTACGGTCAACGACAGCCCCGGCATAGGATAATCCTGCACCGAAACATAGGAAGTGTTCAGGGCGTTTTTCAATACCGAAAAGATGGTGAAATGCCGCCCAATGCTCTGGTTTACGGATATATTGAGGATGAAGAAGGGATCGAGCTTTACCACATTCAGAGCCTCGGTATAGCGGGAACTCTCGAAATGACCGCTCACAGTGAGGTTCCCCGTTTTCCACGGAATTTCCACGGATACCCCCGCCGTATGCATCGGCTGGTAGGGCATCTGTATTCCCGAAGCAAAGGTCAGGTCTCCGGTAAGAATCCGGGTCAGCAGGAACTGGTATGAAAGGGAAAGAATAATCCGCTCGCTGAATCCGCTCTGTATCCGTGTATCAAAGCCGAAAAACAGGGCCTCCCCGATATTTACCGGCTGCCATACTCCGGCGCTGCTGCGCCAGTGGATGGAATCCCGCACCCACGACGCATACAGAGTGCCCTGGAGGGAAAGGAGTTTTTCAAATGTAAGCTCTGTCCCCAGGTCGGCCCCAAAACCGTCCTCGGGTTTCAGATCCGGGTTCCCCCGGGCTGTGGCGTCCCCCGCCCAGTAGAGATCATTAAAGGAAGGATACTTGAAACTCCGGTACCAGTTATTCTTCACGGTCAGCCGATCCGAGGCGTTCCAGACCACACCCAGTTTTGGAACCGGAATTACCGCTCCCGCATCGCCCCCCGCAAAAACAACTTTGACCGAGGGGGTTATCAGAAGTTCCCTGACGGGAGAATAGCCTGCGGTCAGATATAAGCCGCCATCGTGACCGGTTTTGACGCCGATATTGTCGGAATCGAGGTAGCTGAAGCGGTAATCCGCTCCGGCTTGCAGGGAGAGCTTCTCCCCTGCAAACCACTCCCACCGGTTTATCACCGTCACTGTGTCGGTTTTATGCAGCGATTCCGAACCGGGGCCGGTATAATCCAGAATGGAAAAGCTGTGGCTCACCGCCGCTTCCATGGAGAGGTCTTCTCTGAACACAAAGGGCATATCCAGCATGATATTTTGTCTGGTAGTAAAATCCTTCTGTTTACTTACAGACCTGGAACTCATGGAACCGGGAATGTTTTTATCTCCGTAATACAGCCGGGTACTGAAAATGAGTTTTGACCACTCCGGCAGCCCTTTGGGCCGTTCCCACACAAATGAAGCGTCTCCCCCTGCGTCATATACTTCATTGTGTTCCCTGCGCCGCTGTATACGATAGAAATCCTTAAAGAGAAAATGGTTTGCGCTGCGGTTCGCAAAAATATTCCCGCTCCAGGAGAATTTTTCCATCCCCCCTGAGGCAAAGAGAGCTATTTTCTGGGCATCGAAAAAGTCCTGCGCCGGTGTCCGCTCCTTTGTTTCTGAGAGGTTGCCTTTCAGGCTGGAATAACTCCCGGGGATGGATGATGTATTGGAAATGCTCCCGCCGAACCGGATACCGGGTTTCTGCTTTTTTATCGTAATGATATTGATAATGCCGCCGACGGCTCCGCTCACGTTATATTTTGTATCGGAACCGCCATAGATAACCTCTATCCGCTCGATGGAATTGACATCGATCATGCCGATATCGAATTGCCCCGACTGCGGGGAGTTTACCGGTATGCCGTCGATGAGTATCGCCACCCGTCCCGCGCCGAACCCCCTGATATTCACGTTTGCGGTATTACCGTAGGGGCCGTACTGTGTGACCGGCAGGTCGAGGGTCTGCTCCAGCAGGGACGCCATATCCGCCGCGCCGGTCCGCTGTATCTCTTCGGCTGTGAC
>JAISVD010000093.1 GCA_031271875.1 Spirochaetaceae bacterium
GGGCGATGAAACTGCTCCGTCCCGACGGTATCCTTGTTACCTGTTCCTGCTCCCATTTTTTTGATTCCCCCATATTTTACGGAATGCTCGAAAACGCCGCCAAGGATGCAAAGAGAATAGTGCAGATAATGGAAAAACGGGGGGCCGGTCCGGACCACCCGATTCTGGCCGGATATCCCCGGTCGGAATATCTCAAGTGCGCGATACTTCGTGTCCTGTAACAGAAAGGATCCGCATGGGAAGCTGTAACTGTATTGTTATTCTGGGACCCACCGCGACAGGGAAGACCGCCGCCGGTGTGCGTACCGCCATCGCCCTTGGGGAGATGCTCTCCCTCGGAGCGGCACGGAACGGCCTTCCGGCGGAGATCATCTCCGCCGATTCCCGGCAGGTCTACCGGGGACTCGATATCGGTTCCGGGAAAGACCTCGGAGAGTACCGGTATAAGGGCGTCCCCATACCCTGTCATCTTATCGATGTCGCCGATCTCGGCGATGAGTACAATCTGTTCAGCTATATGAGGGACGCCTATGCGGCCTTTTCGGATATTACGGGACGGGGAAAGATACCGGTAATCGTGGGGGGAACGGGAATGTACCTGGACGCGCTTATCCGCGGATACGATCTGGTGGAAGTTCCCTCCAATCCTGAACTGAGGGAGAGACTCTCCGGCGCTTCCATGGAGGAGCTCTCAGGAATTCTGATATCTCTCAAGCCGGACCTGCATAACACCACCGATCTGACCGAACGCCACCGGTTGCTGCGGGCCATAGAGATAGAAGAATATCTGAAAACCACCGGCAGGGAATCCGTATCAGAGGCGGCCCTTCCCCGCCCCGACATAAGGCCCCTGATTTTCGGCATAACCTATGACCGGGTAACCCTGCGGGAACGGATTGCCCAAAGGCTGCGCGCCCGCCTCGATAACGGACTCATAGAGGAGGTGGAGGGGCTTCACAGCAACGGCGTCAGCTGGGAGCGGCTCGACCGGTTGGGGCTTGAATACCGTTTCGCGGCGGATTACCTTCAGGGAAAGATCCCCGGAAGGGAGGAGCTCTTTGGGGCGCTCAATATGGCAATCGGCAGGTTTGCGAAACGGCAGGAGACCTGGTTCCGGGGAATGGAACGGAAGGGTGTCCCGATAAACTGGCTCCCCCCCAGGGTCCCTTCCGGCCTTCTCCCGGGAGAGAGCCAGGAACCGGCGTCCGCCGCACAGGCTGCTTTCATCTGCGACGCTTGGCACTGCGCAGAGCGCGGTGTTCTGCACGGAAACAGCGGATGAAGGAAACTCCCCGTGAATATCTGGAACGGCGGGGGAGCATCTCCCGGCCATGGTTTTCTGTTCCGGGTAATTCCGTACCTCGCCCCGATGCCGGAACTCCCGATATCCCCGTTGCGGCGGTGATTCCCTGCCATAATGAATATCCGGGAGTTTTCGCTGTTCTCGCCTCTCTCGCCGCTTCCGCGGAGTATGCCTCTGGCGGGGACAGAGCTGCGGGAACTGTGGGAACTGTGGGAACGGGAATGTTTTATGCTATATGTGTCGTCAACAACCGGGAGAGCGACAGCGGGGAAGTAAAGGAAAACAACCTGCAACTGCTCAAGCTGCTTGAGGGAAAAACGGAAAAAAACCTCCAGGTCATCGGCATAGACTGCGCTTCACCGGGACGCTGTCTTCCGGAGGGACAGGGGGTCGGACTTGCGAGGAAGATCGGTATGGATTATGCTCTGTCCCTGTTCGCGGATATGAGAGGCTCCTCACGAGGGACAGAGCTGACTGCTTCCGGTGTCATAAGCTGCCTTGACGCAGACACAACTGTGTCCCGTGACTATTGTTCCGCCCTTGTCCGGTTTGGAACGGAGGGCCGGCACGGAGGCGCGGCGCTGTCATTTGCCCACAGGCAGGACGGGGAGGAGCGGGAAGCGAAGATCGCGCGGGAGTATGAGAGCTGGCTTCTGGAACACAGCAGGCGGCTCAGGCTTGCCGGGTCTCCCTATTATCCGACGGCTCTGGGTTCGGCTATCGCCTGTACTATTCCGGCTTATATCGCCGCAGGGGGGATGAACTGCCGCCTTGCCGGTGAGGACTTCTATTTTCTCCAGTCCCTTATAAAAACAGGTTCAGTGGCGCCGCTCGTCGCCGCCGGAGGGGACGCCCTGGTGTTTCCCTCTTCCCGGATATCGAGCCGGGTACCTTTCGGTACGGGACCGAAGATAGACGCGGTTCTGCGGGGCGCTGAAATGATACAGCCTTTTCGGGAGGAATCCTACCGCATACTCAGGTGTTGGTTAGCTCTGGTACAAAGCTCTGTCCCCCGGATGGTCAACACCGGCGATCCTGAAAAGGAGACCCTGCTTGAGGAAGCGCAGGGGATATCAGGGTACCTCTACCGATTTCTTGAAGCTGAAAGGTTCTCCCCGGTTTGGGAGAAACTGTTCAGGAATAACAAAACCAGCAGTGAACGGCTGCTTCACGCCTTTCACTGCTGGTTTGATGGCCTTAAAACAATACGTCTGTTTCACTATCTGGAAGAAAAAAATGAGCCCTGATCGGGAGCGGCTCTTTACGCGATAGCGGCGGTATCTCCTTCGGCTTTGATCAGATATCCGGTCCTGATACAGCTTTCAAAGAGCTCGGTGGTCATAAATTCATCGATTATTTCTTCATATCCGTCAAGATCCCTGATTATCCGCACAAAAAAACCTTCCTCATTCCGGCCGGTTACCGTCAGAAAATCAGCGGTTTGATTGCATGACTTAATGTAATAACAGTTCATGAAGGTTCCTCCTGCTCCTCTTATTTTCGGTATTTCTCAATTGAAGTATGAGTATTTTCCGGGAAAAAACGCGGGAGACTCCAGTCGGTTGGAGCTGTCCGAAAAGGCAGACCTCGTGCGAACCAAAGGTTCGCGCGAACATCATCAAAATGTCTGTATTGTTGACATAAAAAAATAAGTCATATAAGCTGATTAAACTGGTTCTAAAACAGGTTACTTTTGGAACCAATTCCTGAAGAATTTTTCTATTTCTTTCATAAACAACAAAATAGGAAAACCTTCTCTTACATCCAAGGTATTTATTCCAATACCTTCCCGGTTTTGGAATAGGCTCAATTAACAGGGAGGTAATAATGGTATTCAAAAAAGAGACTGACAATCATGTTACATGGTCTAACACATATTCAGTGGGAATAAAGGTAATTGATAATCAGCATAAGGGACTTCTGGATTTGGTCAATGATTTGTTCAATCATGCTACCGGAAATGAAATAGAAGAACGGGCTTATTTTACCGAAGTAATTCAGCATGTAGTACAATATGTGAAAGAACATTTTTCAACAGAAGAAAAAATCATGATTGCCGCTCAATTTCCCGGATATGCGGAGCATAAAAAGGCACATGATGCATTTGTATTGGAAGTGATTAAAAGCGCAAAGGAATTTGAAGCCGGAAAACGGCTGGTTCTTGCGAAATTGGCTCATTTTCTTAAAGATTGGATATTAGCCCATATAGGCGTAATGGATACGCAATATGCTGAATATTTCAGGAAAATTGCGACCCGTAAAGCAGATGGAACACTGAGTGTTACCAAGGCAGATATAAAACAGTAAGTTCTTATAACAATAATGAGTCAATTGTAAAACTTTCACAGTTTTGCGGTATATTATTCATATGGACTGTTTCACCGATGCCCATATTCACCTCGCCGCGCTCTATAAAACTGACCCGGTTCTGACCGTACAGTGGATAGAGAGGGACATAGCTCCGAAAGGAGGCGGTTGTCTCTGCGCTTCTGCCCATTTTCCGGAGGAATTCGCGGTACAGGAGA
>JAISVD010000095.1 GCA_031271875.1 Spirochaetaceae bacterium
GTCTTCCGAACTGAGGAAGATCAGGGGGCCCTGCTGGAGTTTTTCGTCAAGTTCCGCCATCATTTTAAAGATACCCCGGACAGTATTATGGGGGATATCCTGCGGCAGGGGACAGTGAAAAATATCACAACCGATCAGCCGGAAAAGCAGATTCCAGTCATATCCGGCAAAAAGTCCGTTCAGTTCTTTTTCCTCCATAAGGAGTACTATTCCCGCAGCATTTGTCTTCCGGTAAAAGAGGAAATGTTCCATGATTCCCCAGAATCCCATTGTGTCATATGCGGGTACTATTCCCGAATATGCTGTATAACCATACAGCGATATTTTTTTCAGCGGATTTTTCATATCTTTTGAATATCCTTGTGTTTAACGGTAGTATAATAATATTCACTATAGAGAGTAAAGGGGTCATGAAACGTCTGAAAGACCGTTTTTTGTCAGATTTTCATAAGTAACACTCAGCTGGACAACAATATCATCGATGATCCAGGCGATTCCTTCACAGGTTTCGGCGGTTCTGATGGTTTCCTCCGGCGCATAATGACTCAGCAGATCTGAAATCGCGGACAGTTTGCACAGGGCGCAGATATAATCTGTGTTTTCTTTTTCCATAATGTAACCTCACTATTGTCGAAATATATATGAATATTATTGTGCGGGAGAGTCATTTTTCAGTATGAAAACCATGTTTTTTTACTTTTTTCTCTTGACCTTTTCATATAACTTTTTATAAACTATTTATCAGAATCAAAGGCGATGTGAAACCATTTTTCGTGGGTTCCCATCGCCTTTTTTACTTTTCAGTGTATCTGCGGAGCCGCTGCATAAGTCTCGACGACGTTATTCAGTGTTTCCCTCAAGAGGAGGCAGAGATATGAACAGTGTTTCCGAGATTTATGGGAGCATGGTATTTAACAAAAGGGTGATGAGAGAGCGGCTTCCGAGGGATACTTATAGGGAACTGAGAAAGACGATAAAAGAGGGGCTGCCCCTGAACAGCGCCGTTGCGGATGTTGTCGCGAATGTCATGAAAAACTGGGCAGTAGAGAAGGGTGCGACCCATTACACCCACTGGTTCCAGCCTATGACCGGCATTACTGCGGAGAAACACGACAGTTTTATCTCTCCCATGTCTGACGGGACGGTTATCATGGAGTTTTCCGGCAAGGAACTCATAAAGGGAGAGCCGGATGCTTCCAGCTTCCCCTCGGGAGGGTTACGGGTTACTTTTGAGGCCCGTGGATATACCGCCTGGGATCCGACTTCCAACGCCTTCGTCAAGGATGGCACCCTCTGCATCCCCAGCATATTCTGTTCTTACAGCAATGAGGTTCTGGACAAGAAAACCCCGCTCCTCCGCTCGATGGAGACTCTGGACAGGGAGGCGCTGCGTATTCTCAGACTCTTTGGGAACACAACGGCAAAGCGTGTCGTTGCCACCGTCGGAGCGGAGCAGGAGTATTTTCTCATCGACAAGGATATGTACAACCGGAGGAAGGACCTGTTCTACTGCGGACGGACCCTTTTCGGCGCGAAACCTCCCAAGGGGCAGGAGATGGAGGATCAGTACTTTGGGGCCATCAAACCGCGGATCGCCGCTTTCATGAAGGAACTTGACGAGGAGCTGTGGAAGCTCGGGGTTCTGGCAAAGACAAAACACAACGAGACCGCCCCGGCACAGCATGAACTGGCCCCGTTTTTCTCCAGCTCGAATATCGCTGCGGATCACAACCAGCTTACGATGGAAACCATGAAGAAGGTCGCTGATCGGCATGGGCTGGTCTGTCTGCTCCATGAAAAACCCTTTTCCGGGGTGAACGGTTCCGGGAAGCACAACAACTGGTCCATCTCCACCGATACCTGGCTGAACCTCCTTGAACCAGGGGAGTCTCCCAGCGAAAACGCCCAGTTCCTGCTCTTCCTCGTGGCGGTGATCAAGGCCGTTGATGAGTATCAGGACCTGCTGCGCGTTTCCGTCGCCAGCGCGGGAAACGACCACCGCCTGGGCGCCAACGAGGCTCCTCCTGCGATCATCTCCCTGTTCCTCGGGAATGAGCTCACGGAGATACTTGAGGCGATTGAGAAGGGGCTGCCCTGCGGCAAAAAGGAGAAGTGCGAGCTGCAGATCGGCGTGCAGGGGCTCCCCTCATTTCCCAAGGACACGACGGACCGGAACCGGACTTCGCCCTTCGCGTTTACCGGAAACACGTTCGAGTTCCGCATGGTAGGTTCTTCAGCCTCCATCTCGGGGGCGAACTTCGTGATCAACACTATCGTGGCGGAATCGCTCTCTCAGTTTGCGGAGGAGCTTGAAAAGGCGCCGAATCTCACCGATGCCCTGAACGCTCTCATCAGGCGTACCATCCGGGATCACAAGCGGATCATATTCAACGGGAATAACTACGCCCGGGAGTGGGTCGAGGAGGCGGAACGCAGGGGGCTGCTCAATCTGAAATCGACCTCCGAAGCGCTGCCCTGTTTTATCAGCGACAGAAACATTGCGCTGTTCACAAAGCACCGTATCCTGTCAAAGGCTGAAATTATCTCCCGCTATGAGATACTGATCGAAGGGTACTGCAAAATTCTGAATATCGAAGCGCTGACCATGATCGAGATGTTCCGCAAGGAGATACTGCCGGGGGTCTGCACATATATGAAAGACTTGAGTGAAACCGCTCTTGCCAAAAAGAGCGTACTCCCCGGTATCTGCTGTGAAGCCGAAGAAGCGCTGCTGGGTAAACTTTCGCTCCTCAGCGGTCAGTCCTACAGGAAAAACGAGGCCCTTGAGAAGGCGCTGCTGCAGAGCAGAGCGGAGAGTGATATGACCGCCGCCGCGAAGTATTTTACCGCTGTGGTACTTCCCGCTATGCAGGAGCTCCGGACAGCGGTTGACGAGATGGAAACCCTGGTTGGTGAGGATTACTGGCCCTATCCGACATACGGGGATATTCTGTTCAAGGTGTAAGCGGTTTCAGGGCAAAGGTATCATAACTAAAACCGCTTAAAGACCACCTGGAAGCACGGATATCCGCCTGTCAACGTACAGTTTACCGACAGACAGCGGTATTATGATAGCTTTGACAGCTATTACACTAAAACACTATTTGGAGATAGTGAAGCAGACAGAAACCGAATCCCATTCTGCTTCAGAGCCTCTTAATGTTTTGTGAAAGTCTCTTATTTAAAAAATGCCTCCAGGGATATAAGCATTTCCGCAACAGCAATACCGGCATTAAATCCGGCTATGTAATTCTGTGTATCGGTAACGTCTTCATCAAAACAGCCGTAGCGGTCGGTGATCGGCGAAACAAACATAACCGGTTTTTCACTGCACATTCTTACCACCCCGTGGGTGGTTTCTATTGACACAGGCATCCCTTTTTTGGGGGAGTTATTTTTCCGGAACGCCTCAAACGCCTGTTTATCCGCTTTTTCATATTTCGAATAATCGGTTACATTTTGTACCCCGATAGAGGTATATCCGGCAGATGCGGTACAAGTCATTTTCGGGGCGGGATAATTTACCGGGGGAATCAATTTTTCGGAAACCTTATTGCTGAAGGTACTGTCAAACAGGGCGAACAGGTCTCCGCTTATATTGCTTACAAAGAGCTCCTTTTCGATCACAAGATGGCTTTCCGGATTGTCCGGGTCACCGTCAAACAGGAAAAAGGTTCCCCCGATAAACACGCTTCCGTTATTCGGCACGGTATCAACGGATTCCGCCGTACTGACACTGATAATATAATCCGGATTGTCCCCCGCTATAACCGCAGGGAGAACCCGGTATTTTTCTTCAGAGCTGGAAGAATTTTTTGACCGATCCATAAGGTCCTCAATACAGCGGACAATCACTTTGCAGCTCTTCAGGTCATACACGGCCCGGGGGATGGTCATCCGGTTATCTTTGTCTTTCGGCGAGTGCAGCTCTGACGGAAAAGGTAATTCTGCAGGACGCAGCTTGGGATTTACCATGGCATTCAGAAACGGTTCGCATTCCCAGTATTTATTTACACATATTTCAATTATCGGTTTCATTGAGGTCCCTCCGGTTTATCCGCGGTCGCGGGGAAGTTTATGTGCGTGTATCGCCATATTTTTCGGTGAGGAGAATAGGGTCCCTGCATCCGTGTTTCTGATTTGTTTGATTACTGATTGAACCGTATCCGCAAGGTATTCTATATCTTTCTCGGTATTGTAGATTCCGAAGCTGACCCGTACCAGCCCTTTGGGATGTAACGGCTTTCCCTGTTCATCGTATTCCACCGGAACGTTTGTAAGACGGCGCACATACGGGTGGGCACAGAATGCGGCCTGACGGACAGCAATGGCGCTGTAGTGTGCCAACATCCGGGAAACAGTTTCATTATCAATATCCCTGACCGTAAACACAATGATTCCGACTCTGTCCCTGAAGTCATCATTGTCTCCATAAAGGGTCACTTCGGGAATTCTGCCCAGTTCAT
>JAISVD010000201.1 GCA_031271875.1 Spirochaetaceae bacterium
AAGCAGGCGGAAAAATTCCACCGCCCCATCGTTACCTTTATAGATACGCAAGGAGCATATCCCGGAATCGGTGCGGAGGAGCGGGGGATCGGTGAAGCGATTGCCCGGAACCTCATGGAATTCAGCCAGCTCAAAACGCCGATTATCTGTTTTGTCATAGGCGAAGGCGGCTCCGGCGGGGCCCTGGGGGTCGGCGTGGGCGATAAAATCTACATGCTTGAAAACGCTATCTATTCGGTCATCTCCCCTGAGGGGTTCGCGTCAATTCTGCTCCGGGACTCTTCACGGGCAAAGGATGCCGCGTCGATAATGAAGATAACCAGCGGTGACATTCTGGCCCTCAAGGTAGTGAACGGCGTCATCCCGGAACCCGAAGGGGGGGCGCATATCAGCCCGAAAACAGCCGCCGCGTCCATACGGGCGCAGATCCTCGCGGACCTGAAAGATCTGATGAAGCGGACGCCTTCGGTGCTGGTCAAGTACCGCAACCGGAAAATACGCAAAATCGGGTTCTTCTATGAAGGTGAAGAGTAACGGTTGTTCATTTCAGGATTATGACTGATATCGTCGGTGTGAAAAAGGCCCCTTTTCGGGGCTTTTTTCGTATATGTGGGGACACCGATTTTTGACGCGAATATTTCCGCTTGGTATACATATTTTTTCCGCAATAATATGTTATACTTATATTGATATCATTTTTTATGGGAGATACCGGGTATGAGCGATTCATATATTGTGCGCATTTTGGCAATCTGTTTATCGCTGTTTTATATATCCGCCTGCACTCCTATTGTCAGCCGCGGCAAAGACAAGACGGAAGATACCGACAGCTTTTATCCGGTGATTCAAACCGTCACTGATGCGGCTTCCGCATACAGCGGAACCTTCGGGCCGGTGAAAAAGATCGAATTTTCCGGTACTACCGCTTCGGTCGATATTCCCGGATTGACGGGGCAGAATGTGTTTCTTTTAAAGGTGAACCGCTCTCAGGATACCGTGGATTATGTTGATACCGGGAACGCCTGGAGTTCCGAAACCGGGGGAAGGAGCGCTGCGGAATCCGCCGGGATATCCCGTACCGGAACAGGCGGCAGCCGGAGAATGCTTCCCGTGATATCTGACATATCCGGTTTTTTCCCTGACGGGGTGATCCGGCTGGACCATGACGGAGCGCGGCTGTTTAACAGTAACCCTCCGCCGGTGGAAGAGACCGCTCCTTTCAGGCCCGCCTTTTATCGGGCGGCGGGGGATATCGTTGATGTAACCAGCCAGGATTTCTGGGTGGAAGACAGCGGGGGAAACTGGGTACGGATTACCGCTGTACTCCGGGCAGGCAGGAGTAACTGCAAGGTCTGGGTTGCCGCGGCCAATTTTACGGATACCAATTTCGGTTCTGACAGGGACAATAAAATTACCTCTGAACAGGCCGGGAAAATCGCCGACAAATTCGATACTATATATGGTTACACTACGGCCATTTTCGGATACGAATACGGCGGCGGGATTCCCTCCGGCGATTCTGCCTATGGGGGAAAGGACCACGATTCCGCGATTCAAATCCTCCTGTATGATATCGAAGGCGACTATTCTCCGGGGCAGAGCAGCGGCGTTGTGGGTTTTTTCTGGGGAAAGGATTTTTATGACCAGCACTATCTTGATGAGAGTGGTCTAGCGTATAAAACAAATGTCTCTGAAATCTTTTATATAGACGCATATTTTGCGGACAGATATGAAAATATGGTGTATTCCACCCTGGTTCATGAATTCCAGCATATGATTCATTTCAACCAGAAATATGTTATCCACAATCAGAATTCCGGAACATGGTATAATGAGATGCTTTCAATGCTTGCGGAGGATATGATATCCCCGCTGATCGGAATATCCCCGGGAAGCGGGGGCCACCCGGTGGATGTACGGGTGCCGACCTTCCTTTCGAGATACAATATCGCGGGAACAACCGAATGGCTCAGCGGCAGTGGTGTGTACTATTCATACGCCAATGTATATGCCTTTGGCGCTTTTCTTGCCCGCAATTTCGGCGGCGCGAATCTGATAAAGGTAATAGCTTCAAATGATTCTGTAGATACCCGGTCCATCGGGACGGCGCTGAAAAGCCTCGCGGCCGGTACATTTACCTCAGAAAATTCCGCCTTTGGGGAAGCCATTGGTCTATACGCTCAGGCGCTGGTCTACAGCGGCAGCCGGAAGCCATCAGGGGTTTTCACCTTCGATAAAACGGATTCAAAGACAATTGGCAGTACCACTTATACTTTTAAAAGTTTTGATATATGGAAAATAAACAATGCCCTTGCGGGTAGTCCCAATATTCCGCAGACCTATACGGGGCCTCTTGTCTGGGATCTCCATACGTACTGGTACCCAATGTCAGGTAACTCCGTTCTGCTTCAGTCCTATCCGGAGTGGCAGGGAAAAACCGGAACGCTGACAATAGGGTTTGACCGTCCCGGAAGTCCTGACATCGATCTGTACATCATGATACGGTAGGAGGATGCTGTGAGTTGTATGAAATTTCCGGTGAAAGCATTGTGCTGTATTATGTGTGTTTTCTGCGTTTTGGGACAGACAGTAAACGCTGCGGGAAACTCTGAAAGGCGGGAGATCCTTGGGCGGGTGAAAATATACGGTTCCGAACCGCATACCTATGTGGGAATCGAAAGTACGGAAGACGGAACGGTTTATTCAGTGTATCCCCCGGAAAAGGAGCTTGCCCTCAGAAATCTGCAGGGGAGGGTTATCAGGTTCAAAGTAAAGGTTCTTGACAAGCCTCAAG
This sequence comes from Spirochaetaceae bacterium, assembly GCA_031271875.1. Lineage (GTDB taxonomy): Bacteria > Spirochaetota > Spirochaetia > Treponematales > Treponemataceae > JAISVD01. The sequence goes on from JAISVD010000201.1 coordinate 2,795, forward strand.
GATACGGCAGTCTCATGCTTACCGGTCCTACGGTTACCCCTGTTTCATGGAAGGTGTTGAAGGAGCAATAGGGGACAGTTTTCTGTTCCCTATTGAGGCCGCTTTCAGTACCATTCCTGTAAGCGCTGTCTCAGGATGAAGTTATCACTTTACTTCGGGGAATTTTTCACATAATCTATACAGAATCCCCTTTTTCTGTTATCCTTCATGCGGATCACTGGATGTTTTCTGAGGAAATAACTGTTCCGGTGTCTCTGCCCTGTGCGGTTATACCCGATAATCCGGAGAATGAATCTGTATGTCAGATATACGAACCCTCTGGCGTGAAGCTGTGGCGCTGGCCCTTACTGAACTGAAAAACAGCCGTTCCATAGAAATGCCTGATATATCCGCTGATACCGTTATCGCGGAGATCCCCCCCAAGCCGGAGATGGGGGATATCGGCATACCTCTGTTCCCTTTTGCGAAACTGTTTCGCATGGCGCCACCGGTTATAGCGGCGGAAACGGTAAAAATCCTCAGCGGCAGCGTTGACGGAGTCGGCCCCGCCGCTGAAAAGGCCGCCCGGCTTGGCGGGTCAGTACAAGCGGACGGTCCCTATATCAATATAAAACTCGACAAGGGAACCGAAGTACGGGCCATACTTGCAGATATCCGGCGGCAGGGAGCGGAATACGGAACCCGCAATGCCCGTTCCTTGGAGGAGTGGCCCCTTCAGGGGCGGCGGGTCATGATAGAATTCTCCGGCCCGAATACCAACAAACCCCTCCACCTTGGACACCTCCGCAACGATGCCCTGGGAGAGAGCGTCTCCCGGATCATGAAGTTCTGCGGCGCGGAAGTCCTCAAGGTCAATATCATCAACAACCGGGGCATCCATATCTGCAAATCGATGCTCGCCTACGAGAAATTCGGGGAGGGGAAAACCCCCGAATCCGAAGGCGTGAAAAGCGACAGATTCGTGGGAGACTGGTATGTCCGGTTCCACCGGTGGAACGAGGAGGAGGGAAAAAATTCGGCGCAGGACAGCTCTGAACATCCTGCGCCTCCCTCCCTTGAAGCGCAGGCACAGGAGATGCTCCAGGCGTGGGAGCGGGGAAATCCCGAAGTTATGGCTCTCTGGCAGCGGATGTCCGATTGGGCTGTCAGCGGAATCCGCGAAACCTATGAGCGCACGGGCATCTCCTTTGACAAATATTACTATGAAAGCGAAACGTATCTCAAAGGAAAAGACGAAGTCCTCCGGGGCCTCAGAGAAGGGGTGTTCTATCAGGAGGCTGACGGCTCCGTATGGGTAGACCTCTCCGAGATCGGCCTGGATAAAAAAGTCCTTATGCGCAGGGACGGCACCACGCTGTACATTACTCAGGACATCGGCACCGCCATCGACCGCCACCGGGACTGGCCCTTTGACAGAATGGTCTATGTGGTGGCAAGCGAGCAGATATACCATTTCCGGGTACTCTTCTATATATTGAAGAAGCTTGGCTATCCTTGGGCGGAGCAGCTCTACCAT
>JAISVD010000224.1 GCA_031271875.1 Spirochaetaceae bacterium
ATCCGAAAATACGGGACGGAACAGCTCTCTCTTCATTTTTACTCCTGTAAACCGTTAATCGGAAGCGGAATTTATTCCGCCTCTCCTTGTCCATCGGGAATCACAAAGGTACCCTCAAAGAGGTATCCCCCTGTTCCGATTACGGTGAGTTCATTTTTTTCCGTGTCCCAGAGAACCGCGAGTCTGCGGGAGTTGTCCGGGTCTGCTTCGGGAACAACCGCCGCTTCCGGCGCTCTGTGGCTGAATACGGCAACGGCATTTTTGTCCGACAGGCCGCTGACCGCGCAGAGTATAACCGCTGCGGCAGCGGCAGCGCAGGATGCGGACATCCCCGCATCGGCGGTACGGATTACCAGGGTTTCCCTCGTGATGGTTCTGACCATCACGATATGAACGGGTCTGCCCTTGAAGTGACCCCGCAGCGCCTTTGCCAGCTCTTTAAGCTCTGTCCCCTCTGCGCTGCCGGGAAAAACGGCGATAACATCCTCGTGAATATGGACAGCCGCCGCCCGGACAGCTCTGTCCCCCACATCGATTACCTCGGTCATACCCATCGATTCCGGCGTGATGACCGCCCCGGTAAGTGCCGAAAAGGGAGAACCCAGGCAGAGACTGAATTCGTGGGCTCCGATGATACGCAGAGATATCTCCCCTTTTAAAGTCCGGAACAGGATAAGATTTTCCGTCCCCGCCTGGTTGCGGGTTATCCTCCCCGAATCAAAGGCATAACGGGCGGCGCAGAGGAGGGCGTCCCCTGAATAGTCCGTCTCCTTTCCCTGGTGCGAAAAAAAACGGATCCCGTTGTCGGGAGCGAGAAAAATGCAGCCCGCCGCTCCGACACCGTATCTGTGCCCGCACATGATTCGGGAAACCTCAGGATAAAGCGATACCGCCTCAAGTCCGGCGAGACGGGGGACACGGGTAAGGTCTATGAGGAGGAACCCGTTGCCGCCGATATGCATTTTATAGAAGGGAATTTCCATTCAGGTCAGGCTCCTCCGCGCCTGTCAGTCCTGAGGGCTCTGCTTGCGCCAAAATCCTCCACCGCAAGGTCGATGATCATATCGATGAGATCAGGATAGGCAAGCCCGCCCGCTTCACACATCTTGGGAAACATGCTGATAGAGGTAAACCCCGGAATGGTATTTATTTCGTTAAGATAGATATCTCCATCTCTCCGGTCGATGAAAAAATCGATCCGGGCAAAACCGGATACGTCCAGAGCGCTGTATGCTTTGACCGCAAGCTCCTGTACCCGCCGTATCTCCTCCTGAGGAATTTTTGCCGGAATGCAGAGGGCCGCTCCGTCGGGGTCGGTATACTTTGCGTCATAGTCATAGAATTCGTGGGAGGGAATTATCTCTCCCGGAATATAAACCGCCGGAATTCCGTTGCAGCTGTTGCCGGTAACCGAACACTCGATCTCCCGTGCCGGAATATAGGCTTCCACGAGGGCCTTGTTGTCCCAGAGAAACGCCTCTTCCAGCGCCGCTTTCAGTTCCTCCCTGCTGCCTGCTTTCGAGGCTCCCACGGAACTTCCCGCAGAGCAGGGTTTTACAAAGAGAGGCCAGGAGAACCGCTCCTCCGCTTCCCCCATAAACCGTTCCGCCCTTTCCGGGTCCCGCCATTCGCTTTTCCGCAGACAGAGCCAGGGAACCACCGGAAGTCCGGCGTAGGCCCATATCTCTTTCGTTTTCTCCTTGTCCATAGAAACCGCGCTTGACAGTACCCGCGCACCGGCATAGGGTATCTCCGCCATGTCGAGGAGCCCCTGTACTGTTCCGTCCTCGCCGAAGGTTCCGTGCAGTACCGGAAAAACCGCATCGCAGGGGAGCGGCCCCTGAGCTGTTCTGAACCCTCCCGCGATTCCCCCGCCGGGAACCGCCGAGACCCGCATCTTCTCGTCTCTGGTGATCGACAGTATCGCTTCCGGGTCACGCCGTATCCGGTCGGTCTCCGCCGGGTTCTGCAGATACCAGCACCCGTCCCTGTCGATTCCCACAAGGTGTACCGTTTTTTTCCTGTTTATGTTGCGGACAATTGAAGAGGCCGAAACCAGCGATACCTCATGCTCCCCGGACTTTCCGCCGTACAGAATAACTATATTCATCGTTTATTTCCATCCCATTTCAGCAAGAGCTGTTTCAGCTTCGGTTATCTCATCATAAGGGAGCGTCCTGTCCCGGTATATGATCGAATTTTCGTGACCCTTACCGAGTAACAGCACGATGTCTTCCTCTCCGGCGAGAGCGAAGGCTCTGCGTATGGCCTCCGGTCTGTGGGGGATGAGGAACAGTGTCTCCCCCCGCTTCTTTCCGGTACAGCCTTCGGCGATCATTTCGAGCAGTTCCATGGGATCCTCTCCGCGAGGGTCTTCGTCCGCCAGGATGACGATGTCGGAATACGCCGAAGCGATCCGCCCCTGTTCCGGACGCTTCTGTATGTCCCGCTCCCCGCCGGAACCGAAGAGGCTGATAATCCGCCCCTTTACCCGTTCCCTCAAGGGGGGAAAGACGGTTTCAAAGGAGGACGGAGTATGGGCGTAATCCACGATGACCTCAAAGGGCTGTCCCCTGGTAATCGCCGTCATCCGGCCCCGCACGGGCCTGAGCGAACCGAGCAGCGGCGCAAGCTCCGCCGCAGGCGCTTCCAGTATCCGCGAGACGGCGATGAGCGCAGCCATGGCGTTTTTTACGTTAAAAGTCCCCGGAAGCCGCAGCCGCACCGGTATGGAGGCCCCTTTTTTCAAGGTGTTACACCCGTCACCTTCATATTCGGTCAGGCTGAAGGAGACGCCTCCGCTGTCCCCGGCGATCTCCGTTGCGGTGACATACCCTGCAAGGCCCTCCGGTACCATCTCCGGGGACAGAGCTTTGTCGGCAAAACCGAATACAGGCTTTTCCGTGGCCGCCGCAAAGTATGCCGCTGAAGGGTCGCACATATTTACAATTCCGAAGGCGGGAACACTGCGGGGCTTCCCGGATATCTGTTTTTCATGCGTCAGCGGCCCCCCCTTGTCCAGTGCCCTGAAAAGGTTTGCCTTGTCCTGTCTGTACTGTTCATGAGTGCCGTGAAATTCCAGATGTTCATGGGTAACATTAGTCATGATGCCGCAGTCAAAACGCACATCCCCAAGCCTGTTCGTTCTGGGGGAGAGCCCGTGGGAGGAGGATTCGACTACCGCGAATTCCGCCCCATTCTCCACCATGGCTGCGAGCTTTTCATGGATGACCGGCGCTTCCGGGGTTGTCTGGTGTTCCGGGTTGTTTTCCTCCTCCCCGCCGAGGGAGTACTGTACCGTGGATATGAACCCGGCCTTTCTTCCCGCCAGACGGAGGAGCTGCCAGATAAAAGAGACGGTGGTGCTCTTCCCTTCGGTTCCCGTTACCCCGATAACCCCCAGTTTTTCCGAGGGGGAACCGAAAAACCGGTCCGAAATCGGTGACATGGAGAACCGCGCATCCTCCACCTGTATATATACCGCGCCGGGAACAAAATCCGTCACGATTCCCTGATATACAACGGCCCGCGCTCCGTTTTTCACCGCCTGTGGGATAAAGCGGTTTCCGTCTGTATGAACCCCCGGAAGCGCGAAAAAGAGGGAACCCTGTACCGCCGACCTGGAGTCGTACACTATACTTGTAATCACCGGATCATTTTCAGCCTCGGTCTTGACCGCGTTCCCCGTTGTCCGTGATATAATCCTCAGGGGCGCAATTAGTTCCGACAATCTCTTTTCCATATTACACAGTTTTCTGATAAAATACCCCCTCTGTCAAGAGGAGTTGATGGTCAATATGCATCGCAAAGTGTGACTGTGGTTGACTCTTTATATAGAAACGCTATGTATAGATTCAAAAATAGAAATCATGACAAACAAATTTCGGGACAAACACAGGGTAACGTCATTTAACTTTACTGAATAAGATTTCGTGCAGGAATTCATCGTTTAGGGTGTACTACAGTAAAATATCTATCAACTTTTAAAGAAAAAGGTCTGGTTATCGGGGTAAATTTCGCTAACTCATGCTC
>JAISVD010000237.1 GCA_031271875.1 Spirochaetaceae bacterium
ATGAACAGTTGCTTCTGGGGATCGAAAAGGGGAATACCGAATTTCTCGGTTCTCTGAACCTTCCGATGGATCTCTACCCTGCGCTTTTTTCTAAACCCGGCTCCTGTATTCTGACCGACCACTCCTCGGGAAGTTTTGAGTACCTTCCCTTTCATTTTGAGGACACCGCAGTGCTGCTTACCGATGCTCGTGTCCCCCGTATTCCTGTCTGGGATGAAAATATCCTCCATACTCAGGAAAACCTGAGTCTCCTGAAAAAGCTCAGGCAGAACAGGAACGGTATATCCGGCTACGAAACATCAGCGGAGGAGGTGAAGGAGGTCCTTGGCGGGCTTGATGAGGAGGTGCGGCGGCGGCTGTTATGTATCATGCTGGAGCTGCAGTGCGTCAACAGTGCAGCCGAGGCCCTGAAGGAACCTTTTCAGGGGGACGGTTTTCCCGCCGGAAATTTTCCCGCCCTCTGCCGGGCGATCAACCAGTCCCAGAGCGGCATGAGGGATATGTTTGAAATCTCCTGCCCCGAAATCGATTGGCTGATCAAGCGTACCCTGGAGTTGGACAGTACGGGACGGAAGGAGAACGCCGCCGCCCGGATCACCGGAAAAGGGTTTGGCGGCTGTACCTATACCATTTTGCCTCAAAAGGATGTTGATGTGTACAGGCAAAAGCTGGTAGAATATGAACGGATTTTCGGTTTTCACCCGGTGCTGTATCCGGTACACCCTGTACAGGGGGCTGTGGTGCTGGAAAAGGACTAAACTGTTATGAGAATTCTGATAACAAACGATGACGGTTACGAGGCAAAGGGTATCCGGATTCTTGCGGAAGTCCTGGGGAGGGATCACGACGTGTGGATAATCGCCCCCGACCGGAACCGCTCCGCTGTCTCCCACAGCATAACCTTTGCCACACCGGAATCACCGGTACGACTGAAACCGGTCGGGGAGCACTCCTTTGCCTGTACCGGACTTCCCGTGGACTGTACGATCAATGGTATAAGGGGTATAATGGAGCCGCTGCCGGACGTTGTTATCTCAGGGATAAACGAGGGGGTAAATATCGGTACGGATCTCCTGTTTTCCGGCACCGCCGCCGCCGCGCGCCAGGCGTCACTGTACGGAATTCCCGCAATCGCAGTCAGCGCCGACTCCCCTTCGGGCAGGTGGAACTATGAACCCCTCGCCGTTTTTGTGCGGGATAATCTGGATATTCTGGTTTCCTTGTGTGAACCCTGGCTGTTTCTCAATATAAATGCCCTTGACGTTGCACCCTACCGGGGATGCAAATGCACGAGCCTTTCCCGCCGGTTTTACAGCGATATTCTGAACATATATGACGGTGAAGACGGTCGTGTTCTCAGCCATTTTACCTCCGGTACAATCGAATCGGAGGGCGATGAATATGCTGATGCCAGAGCTGTGGAGGAGGGCTATGTTTCGGTGAGCCGCATATATGCCCAGCCTGCCGCTGCGGGCTCAGGCGGGTTTGAAAACCTGCAATTTCATCTCTAGAAGAGGTACCTGGTGACTGACGATATTGCCGAAGGGGTCCGGCTCTACCGGCTCAGAAAATATACCGATGCGCTGTCTCTTTTCCTTTCGCTTCCGTCTCAGGGAGAGGAGGGGACAGAGCTTGCCTATTATATCGGGCTCTGTTATACCCGGCTTGAACGCTATGAGGACGCGCTGCTCTATCTTGAACAGGTGGTTACCTCCGGCGGCGACAGCGACAGGACCAGCCAGTGCCGTATGACCCTGGCTGTTATCTACTCCCTGACGGGCCGTGTCCGTCTCGCGGACTATGAGATACGGAAACTCATTGAAAACGGATATGAATCGGCGCAGATTTTCTGTGTCCTCGGATATATCGCGTGGATACAGAAACGGATCGACGAATCCATCGAATGGTACGAAAAGGCCCTCGGGATCGATGAAAACAGCCCGACCGCGCTGAACGGCCTCGGATATATACTGGCCGAGTCCGGCAGGGAGCTGATGCGCGCCCTGGCGCTCTGTAAACGCGCCGTAGCGGCGAACCCAGACAGTGCGGCCTACCTCGATTCCCTCAGCTGGGTCTATTACCGGCTGGGACTGAAAAACGAAGCGAAGATGTACGCCCGGCGGGCTCGGGACAAGGCTCCTGAAAGCGAGGATATCCAGGAGCACCTCAAGGTGATACTGGAACAGCTTGCGGATGACTCAGGCAGTAACCCGCCGTTTGCTTCCGGGAGGTAATGATGACACAACCAGGAAAACGTGTATTCTGGGTGCTTTTTTTCTGTCTGCTTCTGGGCGGAGCCGCTCTGTCTCAGGTCTCTTCCCCCACATCGGCGGATCGCGCCATGGCCTCGGAGGAGTTCCGCCGGGGGGTGCAGTCCTATTACCGGGGCGCTTTCAACGAAGCGGTGATGCTCTTTGAACGCACCCTCTCTCTCATTCCCGGAGAGAACCTCGTGCTTGACTGGCTGGGAAAGGCCTATTACCGTTCCGGCATCGAGGGGGCAGCGATGCAGCAGTGGCAGTTTGCCTCAGATTCGGGATACGGCGGCCTTCTCCTGAAAAACCAGATAGAGATTGTGCGGGAGCGCCGGGTAACCGGCATGGATGCGGAAGAGACCCTGCGCTATGTGGAAGCGGGTTCCTTTCCGGGGCAGTCGGGAACTATGATATACTACCGCCAACCCGTGTCTGTTCTTCCCCTGGAAGACGGCAGCTGCTGGGTTGCCGCTTACGGCTCCAATGAACTTGTCCGTTTTGACGTGAACGGTACCATAACCGCCCGGACCGAGGGGCGTCCTCTGACCGGTTTTGATCGGCCCATGGATATCCTCCGTCTTCCCGAAGGTGACTTTCTGGTGTCCGAATATGCGGGAAACAGAATAAGCAGGCTCAACGCTTCGGGGTTCTGGATCAGTTCCTTCGGAAAGCGGGGCAGGGGTTCCGGTGAGTTTATCGGGCCCCAGTATCTGGCTGCTGACAGCTCCGGTACTATCTACGTGACCGATTTCGGTAACCGGCGTATTGTGGTGTTCGACAAGAACGGGGAGGCGCTTTTTACCTTCGGTCAGAAGAACGGCGCTTTCCCCGGCTTTTCGGCGCCCACCGGTATCGCCGTTGTTGACGGTATTGTCTATGCCGCCGATTCAGTTTTCGGGGGAATATACTGTTTTGATACTGCGGGAAACTATATCGATATGCTTGTCCCGGCGGGAACCTTCGGACGCCCCGAGGCGATGCGCTCTTGGGAGGGATATCTCCTCGTGGCCGATTCAAACAGGGTCGTTGCGGTTGATACCGCTACCGGGGCCTGGTTTGAAACCGCGAAAACAGGAAACGCCCCCTCCCGCATAACCTGCGCTGCCCCGGATGTGAACGGCAACATACTGGTAACCGACTTTGTCTCCGGTGAAGTTTATGTGCTCTCCCGGATGTCCGATCTGGTGGGAGGGCTTTTCGTCCAGATAGACCGGATCATTTCTGACCGGTTCCCGGATATAACCCTGGAAATACGGGTCGAAAACCGCCGCCGTCAGCCCCTGGTCGGACTCAAGGATAAAAATTTCTTTGTCACCGAGGAGAAACGGCCTGTGGCGCGTCAGCTCTTGGCGGGGGCCGCCTCGAATAATGATATCTGTGATGTTACCATCGTCATCGAGCGTTCCGCCGCGGCAGCTCCCTACGGTACTGCCATACGGGACTCGGTCCGGGAGATCGCCGCCGCCATGAATGGCCGGGGAATTCTCAGGATCGTGTCCGCAGGGGATATCCCCTCTCCCGAGGGAAACGGCAATCCGGCGCAGTTTTCCGCTTTCACCGCGTCCTCCCTCCGTTCCCCCGCCGGGGAGCGGTGGGCTTTCGATATGGGAATACGCCTGGCCGCCAACGAACTGATAAACGCGGAAAAGAAGCGGGCCGTTATCTTTCTCTCTGCGGGGCCTCTTTCGGAAAACGCCTTCAGCCGTTACGGACTCACAAACCTGGCGGCGTATCTGAACAATAACGGCATCATCTTCAGCACGATATACCTGTCCCAGGGCGCTCCCCAGCCGGAGCTTTCATATCTTTGCAGCCAGACAAACGGCAAGTCCTATTACGTATACCGTCCCGAGGGGCTCTCTCCGGTGGTGTCGGACATCCTTGCGGTCCCTAACGGATCATACCGGATCACCTATACATCAAGTCTGCCCACAGACTTCGGACGGGCGTTTCTGCCTGTGGAGATGGAGGTGTATCTGCTGAACCGTTCGGGCCGTACAGAGGCGGGGTATTTTGCGCCCCTTGAATAATACCGGCAGGTGAGACCCCGCCTGCCATACTGTTGGCCGGACAGCTTCCGCGCCGTATTGTATGATTGTATCAATGCTTCAGGTTATTATCG
>JAISVD010000250.1 GCA_031271875.1 Spirochaetaceae bacterium
TAAGCATCCGCATCAGGAGTTTATCCAGATAGACACGACGAATATCCTGTTTATCTGCGGCGGGGCGTTCGTCGGTCTGGACAAAATAATCGAATCCCGGGTCTCTCAGCACCCAATGGGATTCGGCGCCGATGTGCGCGGTTCCGCAGATACAAAAACCGATGAACTGTTCAAGCAGTTGATCCCGGATGACCTGATCAGGTTTGGCCTGATCCCTGAATTTACGGGAAGACTTCCCATAACCGTTTCGCTCAACGCACTCACCAAAGATGACCTCAGGCGTATCCTTACGGAACCGAAGAACGCCATCATCAAGCAGTATAAGGCGTCCCTTGAAATCGACAAGGTCAAGCTGAACTTTGAAGAGGATGCGATTGCCGCTGTGGCCGATATGGCGGTAAAACAGAACACCGGCGCCCGTGGACTCCGTTCGATTGTGGAGAAGCTCCTTCTTGATATTATGTTTGAAATTCCGTCGATCGAAGGCAATAAGGAAGTTACCATCACCAGGGATATTGTGGAGCATTTCCGGAAGCCCGAAATCAAGGTGATCAACCAGAAAAGCGCATAGCCTGACCGATACTTATTCGTGCTGAGGGGTGTAATACCTTATAAAATCACCAATCTCGTCCTTTCAGAGTGAGATTGGTGATTCAATCCGCTCTTTTTCCTGATAAACAGCCGCCAACACCTGTACCGTGCCGGCGGCTGTTTTCTGCCAGGAAAATCTCTTTGTCCAGCGCAGACCATCATGTATGAGTTTTTCCCGTACCGCGGTATCGGTCAGGATTGTTTCCATCACCGAAGCGATCTCCTCCGGTTCATCGGCGTTAAAATAGAGCGCATTGTTTCCCGCTATCTCCGGCAGTGCCCCTGCCCGCGCGCAGGCAACGGGTATTCCCGTTGCCATGGCCTCTATTACCGGAAGCCCGACACCCTCGGTCACCGAGGGAAAGATACACGCGTCGGCGCATGAGTAGAGTTCCGGAAGGTTCTGGTGGGGGAAATAGCCTGTAAGAAAAATGTCCGAAGAGACAGGGGAGGTCATCGCTTCCCGGTGGACAATTTCCGCGTTCCTGCCGTCGCTGCCGGCGAGCACAAGCCGGTGGGGAAGTCCCGTTTTTTTCTTGAAAATGGTAAAGGCCCGTATCAGTTCCACATGCTTTTTACCCGGATAATGTATTCTGGATGCGTAAATGATATACGGCCGTTTGATCGAAAAGGGTTTTATCAGTACCGTGTCCATATCCTGCCGGTCCCGGGGATAAAACAGGCTGTGGTCAATACCGTTATGGATGACAACGATTTTTTTCGGATCTATGTTGAGTTTCAGCAGATCCTTGCAGATAAAGGTACTGGCCGCGATAACCTTTGTGACCCGGCGGAGCCGCCGGATGATGGACGAGTCCAGCGACGAATTTTCATAGGCGCCGTAGGTCCTGGAGGGAATATCGTTTATTACCGCGACCCCCGGCACCCTGAATGACCGGGGCAGCATCCGTCCGCCTGCGGGGTAGAGGATGACGTCATATTTCTGCTTTGCGGCAAACCTGTTGATGCTCAACAAATGCCAGAACCGTTCGGCAAGAAGAGTATCCGAGATGGATATTCCTGTGAAGGAGGTTTTTCCCGTTCCGGGATCATAGGTATACCGGTCGATTTCGGAACCGAACAGATCGTAATTGTTGCCGTCATCGGGAAGGTTTTTTACCAGCGATATCAGATAGGAACCTATACCGGACCTTCCGTGATCACAATTAAAAGTGTCTATCCCGACTCTCAAAAAAACCTCCAGAAATTCCGCAACAGAATGTATCAAATTATAGCATAAACCGCTTGTTTATGCTATCCTGTCCGAAATGAATGAATTTATCGCCCTCGGGATATATCCTTCCCTCGTTGACGCCCTGGAAATGCAGCATATTTCGGAACCCACTGCCGTTCAGAAACAGGTTATTCCCGCCATTCTCGCGGGAGAAAATGTTATTTTTCAGTCCGAAACGGGGACGGGAAAGACATTCGCCTATCTTCTTCCTCTTCTGACAAAGATTCTTACCGGCGGGGCCGGACGGCTTCTGGTGCTTGCGCCTACCCACGAACTGGCTTCCCAGATCAAGCGTGAGACCGAACGGCTGTGCGGTGACGGAAATACCGGACTCCGTGCGGCGCTGCTTATCGGGGGGACTCCCCTCCGCAGACAGATCGAAAAACTCAAGGAGAAACCTGTTGTCCTCTGCGGCGGCCCGTCACGGATCATGGAACTCATATCTCTGGGGAAGATAAAACCGGGAGAGATTACCGCCGTTGTCCTTGATGAGGCGGACAGGCTGTTTTCCCCGGAGCTTCGTGACACCACAGCGGCGCTGCTTAAAGCGCTGCTTCCCGGAACGCAGATTGCTGCTTGTTCCGCCACAATCCGCCCGCAGTTGGCGAAAGTGATACACCGGAGCTGCGCCGGCCTTCCGGAACTGAAAACGGTTCTGCTTCCCCCCGAAGATGTGCTCAGGCGGCGTATTGTACACTGGGCTCTTTATGCGGAGCGGCGGGACAAAACCGATGCCCTGCGCCGTTTTATCGCTGCGGAAAACCCCGGGAGTACACTTGTGTTTACCTCGCGGGTAGATGCCGTTACGGAGATTACGGAAAAGCTGAAATATAAAAAAATATCCTGCTGCGGACTTCACGCGAAAACGGACAAAGTGGGCCGAAAAAAAGCAATCGATGATTTCAGGTCAGGCCGCTGCACCATTCTTGTTACCAGCGACCTTGCCGCCCGGGGACTCGATATTCAGGGTATCACCCATGTTGTCCAGCTTGACCTGCCTGAGGATATGGATTTTTTTATTCACCGGGCGGGACGTACCGGCAGGGCCGGAAAAACGGGTATAAATATCGTTATCGGGGATGAACCGGAACTCCGCCGGCTTGCGGAGTTCGAGAAGAAGCTGGGAATTACGGTGTATCCTAAGGTGCTGTATGGGGGGAATATCCTGAGCCCGCCTCCGGTCACCGACAACGGGGACACGGCGGAATAACTGTACCTCCCCAAGGGTTCTGTGCTGATACTGCTGGTATCCGGGTAATAAGGATATGCAGGGTTGGAAAAAAAATTGTGCTTGTATTATGCTAAAAACTATGATATGTTGACCATTGAAATCAGGAATCGGTATGATTTTACAGTCAGTGCCGGTTCCCGGAGATATATAAATCAATTATGGAGGATGCTCTTATGGCTTACAAAATAACCGATGCCTGTACTGATTGTGGTGCCTGTGAACCGGAATGCCCGGTTAACGCAATAAGTGAAGTCGGTGACAAGCGTACAATTGACGCGGATGCCTGCATAAGCTGCGGTGCCTGTGCGGATGTGTGTCCGGCGGAAGCAATTATCGAAGAGTAAATTGACGACAGACTGTTGAAAAATTCAACAGTCTGTAAAATAACAGTACTATCGTTATTTTCAGAATAAAATGCCGGGTATACATGTTTCATAATATAATTAAAGGATACGGTAAAGCTCTTGCCGGTATCGGTAAATTTTTGTTGCTTTTTGTTCTCTGCGGGGTAATCGGATTTCTTATTGTATATCCTTTATGGAAATTTGCCGTAACCTGTCCCGGTGCATATACCTGGGCAGTCCTGGCGGTTATTGCAGGAATACTGATTGTGTTTGCTGTTCTCCGGATATACCGGTATCTGAACCCTGCCGGGGCTGATCTGCGGGAAAAAAAGCAGAGGATCACGGGGTTTTTTACGGGGATTGCGAAGTTCTGCATATGCGCGGGCGGATTTGTACTGTTTGTCATCGCTGTCCTCAAAGTCGGCCGGCTTGCGGGTTTTGGCGTCCTTATTCTGGTAGTGGTAGTGTATGGAATACTTGCCTTTGGAAACAAGAGGGATAATTCAGTACCAGATTAACAGGAATTGTGCCGATCTGTTTTGTATCCTGCTGTGCATATTCATTTATGCATATCCTTCAGCCCAGAGTTACCGGTCATATCCTGAGATACAGGAACTCCAGGAGAGACGTGACCATCTGTTTCAGCAGTTTTCACAGGATGTGGAACAATCATACAAGGATATTGCAAAGGGTGATCCCCTTCGCCCCTTTTTGTATGTGTATAAGGTAAAAGAAGGTGATACGCTCATGGATATTGCCGCGCGCTGCGTTCTTTCCTATGAAACAATAGCGACACTGAACAGAATTTCCGATAACCGCACCGATATCAGAGGGCGGACCCTTCTTCTGCCGACTGTTCCGGGGCTTTTTATTCCTGAAAAACCATCAAATGACCTTGAAGCGCTTTTGTTCATGAACCGTCAGAGTAATTCCACCCCACCAGAGGCCTGGATTACGGTACGCTATTCCGGGGCAAGCTCGGCGGTATTCGGTTTTTATCCGGATATGAAGCTTACCCCGACGGAACGGACCTTTTTTCTTACCGGCGGGTTCCGGTTTCCCCTTCCCCGGGCCGTGCTGACTTCGAGTTATGGAATAAGAAAAAATCCCGTAACCGGTACTGTCCGGTTTCATGAAGGGATCGACCTTGCCGCTCCTGTGGGTACGAATGTGGTGGCTGCCCGTTCCGGAATGGTAAAGGAGACAGGATATGATGCCGTTTACGGCAATTTCATCATTCTTTCCCATGATAATGAGATGGAAAGTCTTTACGGGCATCTGAAAAAAGTGCTGGTAAACAGGAATCAGAGTGTTGCGGCGGGTTATACTATAGGTGAGGTCGGCTCAACGGGGCAGTCAACCGGGCCGCACCTGCATTTCGAGATCTGGATAGGGGGCGCGGCCCGGGATCCTGCGGAAATATTGCAGCTTGATAAAAAAGGGAAATAGATATGACGGTTAAAAACACAGCCCTGGGTTTATACATACTCATTACATGTCTGTCTTCGGTTTTTCCCGAAAATTTCAGAATCAACAGACTGGAAAAGGTGACCGTTTCAGTTGAAAATCCTTCACAGACGGTGAAACTGGGGTACAATGATGCCCTCGAGATCGTGCTCCCCGATACGCCGCTGTTTCTTCAGGGTGTTGAACT
>JAISVD010000287.1 GCA_031271875.1 Spirochaetaceae bacterium
GTCGTCACGGTTTCCGGCTTTCTGGAACGCCTGGGGGATCATGTGACCAACATTTGCGAAATTGTAATATATATGGTAGAAAATAAGCATGAAGAACTCAATTAAAGAGGTTCTATGTCAACAGACAGGATACTGATAATTGAAGATGACCCGGACATCCGGGAACTCCTTTCGTGTTCCCTCTCCGGACAGGGATGGAAACTGTCTCTGGCGGAAAGCGGCGAAACCGGGCTTTCACTCCTCCGGGAGACGGGAGCGGATTGTATCCTTCTGGATATTATGCTTCCCGGATTAGACGGGCTCGCGGTGCTCCAGCGTCTCAAGGCCCGTCCTGAGTGGAGTTCCATTCCGGTCATTCTGGCCACCGCAAAAGGGGAGGAATCCGACATCGTGGCGGGCCTTGACCTGGGGGCGGACGATTATGTGGTCAAACCCTACAGTCCCAAGGTACTCACCGCCCGTATCAAGGCCGCCCTGAGGGCCGCTCTCCGGCGGAAGGACGCGGCAGTGCACCAGGAAGATCCCGGTTATTGGGAAGAAGGGGGACTTTCCCTGAATATCCGCCGTCACGAAGCAACCTGGAAGGGAACCCCCCTGGACCTCTCTCCCACGGAATTCGCTGTTCTTCAGGCTTTTATATCCCGGCCCGGAGAGGTTTTTACCCGGGGAAAACTTATCTCTGCGGTTCGGGGTGAGGACTATCCCGTTACCGACAGATCGGTGGATGTGCATATCCTCGCACTCCGGCGCAAGCTGGGGGAGGCTGGCGCAGCGGGAGATATGATCGAGACCGTCCGGGGTGTAGGATACCGGTTTAAAACACTATGAAAACGATATTCAGAAAAAGCTTCAGTCTGCTTCTGGCCCTGGTTCTGGGAATTTCCATCTGTTTCAGCGGGGTAGTGCTCTTTTTTATGAATACCCTGTATTATGAAATCAACACCCGCAATCTGGAACACATCGCCCGGGTTATCCTGAATCTGACCGCAAAAGAGATAGAGTCATGTTTTTTCCCGGAATTCCGTGAAGCTTCCGCCGATGGAGTTTTGTATATGCAGTGGGAGGAGATCATGCAGTATACTCCCTATCGTATCACCCTCATCACCCCCGACGGACAGGTACTGGCGGACTCCCTGGGAGAAGCCGAAACTTTTGAAAACCACCGATATCGGCCCGAGGTGGAAGCCGCCCTGTCCGGGAAAACCATCACGGCCCGGCGGATATCCCGGAGTTTCGGCGAACAGCGGCTTTACACTGCCCTGCCGGTACGCGCTCCCGCCGGGGACACTATCCTGGGGGTGTTCCGTCTGTCCCTGAGCATCCCTTCGTTCTGGTCCCGGGTCGCTCCGGGAGCTCTGCCCTTTCTCCTGGCAGCCGTCATCATGGCTGCTGTAGCCGCAATGGTGGTATATGCGTTTTCCCGGAGTCTCTCGGTTCCTGCATCCCATCTGGCGGATATCGCCGCAGCAGCAACCAGGAACAATCCTGACCCGGGAAAGCTGCCCCGGCCTGCGGTTTCGGACATCCGGGAATTCCAGGAACTGGACACGGCCCTGCGGTCCATGCTGGCGGAACTCCGCCAGCGTATCGAAAAGGCCGAAGCTCAGGGACTCAGGCTTGAAGCCATCCTGAACGGTATGACCGAAGCAGTGTTTGCCATAGACGAAAAGCTCAGGATACACCTGGCAAATCCCGCCGCCCGGCGGCTCTTCGATATCCGTGAGGCAGAGGATTTGCTCCTCATAGAGGCCACCCGCTCTTCCGCTCTGGAGGAGTGCGCCCAAAAGGCCCTGGAATCCGGTATTTCCGTCGAATCGGAATTGACGATCCATCAAAACGGAGGAACAAAATACTTTCAGGTATTCGCCGCTCCCCTGCCCGGTTCCGGCAGCGGGAAAGGAAACCTCCAGGGGCTGGTAATGGTACTCTCGGATGTGACCCGGATCAGGCGGCTGGAAACGGTCAGGAAAGATTTTGTTGCCAATGTGTCCCATGAACTGCGAACGCCCATTCAGTTGGTAAAGGGCTTTTCCGAAAATCTGCTGGAGACCGATTTTTCCGATCAGGAGCAGACAAGGAGATTTCTGGAGATTATCAGCCGGAACGCCCGGCGTATGGAGGACCTTACCGAAGATCTCCTGCTGCTCATGAATCTGGAATCCGGTGACAGCCCCGGATTGGTCATGGAAGCAACGCCGTTAAAGGAACTGCTCTCGGAAGCCGCCGGGATAGTGCAATCCGCCGCAGCCAAAAAAGGCATTACCATTATCATCTCCTGCCCGGAGAATCTCATCGCCCGGGTAAATTCCTCATTCCTTATCCAGGGGGTATTTAATCTGCTGGATAACGGAGTTAAATATTCCCCGCCGGATACGACAGTGTATGTCCGGGCGGAAGAGCGGGCGTTGGACAAGTCCGCCCGGGAAATTGTCATCGAAGTGGCGGATCAGGGGCCGGGGATTGCCCCGGAACATCTGGAACGGATATTCGAGCGTTTCTACCGGGTGGACCGTTCCCGGAGCCGTGAGGCCGGGGGAACAGGGCTGGGGCTTTCCATTGTGCGGCATATCGCCCTGCTCCATGGCGGCAGCGCTGAGGCGGAAAGCCACGTCGGCGAAGGTTCGGTCTTCAGAATCCGCCTGCCGAGACAGGAGCAGCAATAATTCCTTTTCATAGTTACGCAGGACTGGTATACTAAAGCGCAGTTGTACGACAACGTGCTGACGGAAAACAATAGAAAAAAAGAAACTACTGCCGATTCCCGGTGCGCTGACATCGGCGGCTTTTCTTTTCTGCTGCCATGATTGCAGAAATTATCCATGAGTTTGACAGTGACGATTTAGGTGTTGTAGGATCATCAAGGGAGATGTATGAAAAGAGAAATAAGATTTCATATAATACGGAATATAGATGTGCGCGGTCAAGTTTATAAAGGAGCTTGTAATTATGGCTACTGTTGACAAAATGTCTTTGTTTCACACGATTTCAGCTCTTAATGAAACGCAGTTCGCGGTTGTTTGGAAAATGTTACAGGGTTTAACCACCGATGTTATCAAAATAGAAACTCTATCGACGGAAGAATCCCAAAAATATGAACCGGGCTTTGAGGAGATGAAAAACGGCGAATATAAAACCCCCGAACAAATCAAATCTGAAAGGAACGACCCCTGACCGCTAAAATAAAACAACTCTGAGAAAATTGCAAAACGAAGAACATGCGTCGAACCTTTGGTTTGATGCATGTTCGAACATAAATGGGGAGTACCGGCGCATTCGTCTCTCTCGATACAGAACGGATGGCAAAAATACCCGGGGATATACTCGATCAGGTAGTCATCGACCCGAAGGTGGAGATGGAATATCCGGACAGAAAAATCACCCTTCCGGGAGAACTTCCCGGAGGAACCCGGCGGCAGTTTTTTTTTCTCCATCAAAACTATAAAAATCTATTGAAAAAATAACAGTATAAATATATTATATGTATACAGAAATGGCTTTACGGGATGAAGGAATGAAGATTTTAATCAATAAATGAGGGCCTGTTGAGGCTGAACGATTTATTAGTCTTGTTACTAGAGAACCCTTTGATTATACCGAATGGCAAAAAGATTTATTTAATAATTTGTCTGTACAAGAATTAAGTACTATGGCAATGAAAAATTATAAAAATAATACCTCTACACTAAAAAAAGGAATATAATAATAAACAGAGCATTTAAACGGAGGATATAAAAATGTACAGCCTTACGGAGCGGGTCTGCGCGAGTCACACAAATGCTGAAGGGGCGCTTAAATTCGTGTCCGCCGTGGATATGATGCAGGACTGTTCACAGATGTGGATGGAATCGGAACCGGTATTCGGGCAGTATTTCCGGGAACATACTATTACCCAGATACTTGTTTCACGCCAGATAGACGTGAACAGGATGCCCCGGTACGGGGAAAAACTGCTGATACAGACCAGCGTCTATGAATGCCGGAGTTTTCACGGGTTCCGCAATACCGTCATCTATGATGAAGCAAACCGTCCCTGTCTTACAAGCTGGAGTACCGGCGCATTCGTATCTCTCGATACAGAACGGATGGCAAAAATTCCCGGGGATATAATCGATCAGGTGGTCATCGATCCGAAGGTGGAGATGGAATATCTGGACAGAAAAATCACCCTTCCGGGAGAACTCCCCGGAGGAACCCGGCGGCAGGCGGCGGAAGAGCGGAAAGAGGCTGTAGCGGTAAAACGGCACGATATCGATTTTAACCGGCACATGAATAACGCCAGGTATGTACAGATTGCGTTTGAACTGCTGCCGGAGGATTTTATCATAGAAAGGTTCAGGATCGAATATAAAACCCCGGTCAAATACGGCGATACCCTCCACCCGAAAGTTATCGTTCCGGAAGAAAAGAATATATTCATCCTTCTTGAAAATGGGACGGGAAATCTCTGCTGTATCATGGAATTCACCGGAAAAAAATAAACCGGAGCCGCCGGTATTGCGGAGGCCTATGGCAGAGTTTTATACTTACACCGGAATACCGAGTATTTTTGAGAATCACTGAATACTGAATAAGGAGAAACAAAGTGAAACAATGGATCGCGGGAGGAATCATGCTGCTTGTATTGGGTATGTACGGGACAGTTTTTGCCGGAGGAAGGAAAGAATCGAAAGTTCCCCCTTCCGGTGCGGTGTCAAAGCCGAAAACCCAGGCGGTATCGGAAAATGTGTTTACCTATACCGTGGGAGACTATGAAGTCAGCCTGCTCGTTGAAAACCGATCCCAGGGCAACCCGTCCATACTGATCGGGGCCGACGAGGAGATGCTGAAAAAATATCTTCCCAACGGAACCTACGCCACGGAGGTAAATACTTTTCTGATCAGAACCCCGGAACTCAACATCCTCGTTGACACCGGTTTCGGCGCCACTCTTTTTCAGAACATGCAGACTCTGGGAGTCAAACCGGAAGAGGTCGATGCAGTATTGCTGACCCATATGCACGGAGACCATATCGGAGGCCTCCAGAGGGACGGAAAGCCCCTGTTTCCCGGTGCGGCTGTCTACCTTTCCGAACAGGAAAAGGCCTATTGGATCGACACCGACCCCGCGACAGTGCCGGAACAGCAGCAGCGCAGTTTCATAAGCGCCAGGGCGGCGCTTGAGCCTTATGGGGAGAGCGTGGTCGTTTTTACCCCCGGAACCACCGGCGCTTCCTCGGGTGAACTCTTTCCCGGCATTACCGCGATAGCGGCTTTCGGACATACGCCGGGTCACACGGCATATATGGTGAATTCCGGCGGGGAACGGCTGCTCATATGGGGCGACCTGGTTCATGCCATGGAGATACAGATACCTGTTCCCGATGTATCCATCAGCTTTGACACCGACCCCGTAATGGCGGCGGCATCCCGCAAGGCCATACTGGAGTATGTGTCCGCGAACAGGATTCCCGTGGCGGGAATGCATCTGGTATATCCCGCAATCGGAACGATTGCGGCCGTCTCTGAGGGAAGCTATCAGTTTACCCCTGCGGAATGAAAAAGCGGTCTGAGAACCTGTCCAAAATCTGTTTATAAATTTGAACAGGTTCTCAGAGTGTGAGAAAAATAGAGCATAAAAAATCTCATAAATCAGCCATCATTTTGTATGTCAAAAACAGTTTGGCAGAATACAGACATAATCGCGGATATATGTTTTATCAATAGTAACGATTTGCGAAAAGTTGACGGCCGAGGTCTTTTCCAGTTTTGAGACGGTTTGTTGCTGGTTTCGAACCGCGCGCTCTGGGCAGATTTGCCCACCAGATTTCGCCTTTGAGCATTACCGGTCAACCTTTTCAAGAATATCAAGTTGGGAATGCAAAAGGTCATTGGCAAGTTTTGACGGGATTTTGGCGTATACATCATCCATCTGCGGCTGGACTACATCGCGAATTTCCACATAACTCAATTTGTCAAATGA